>NZ_VMMW01000046.1:0-13081 GCF_013277425.1 Streptococcus sp. 79 | reverse complement strand
GTTCCTATACAAGTGAGGTGGCACCGCGTTACCAACGCCCTCACATGGAAGTAGATTCCGTGTGTGGGCTTTTTTCTATCCGTCATTTTGTTTATCTTTTATTAGGGCCTTAAGTCGCTTTGATGAACTTGAGTTTTATCTACAGCTCCTTGCCTACTACTAAAAGCAAACAAAAAGGCTGGACTAATACGAAAAAAGCTAGTAATACTCAATGAAAATCAAAGAGTAAACTAGGAAACTAGCCGCAGGCTGTACTTGAGTACGGCAAGGCGACGTTGACGTGGTTTGAAGAGATTTTCGAAGAGTATTACACCTCAGATGCACCACATGCCCGTCGTACTTCAAAAAAACTGAAGTCAGATTTCACTGACCTCAGTTTTTTATTATTTAGCATAATCTACTGCACGAAGCTCACGAATCACGGTTATCTTGATATTTCCTGGGTAATCGAGATTGTTTTCAATTTTCTCACGAACTTTGTGAGCTAAGATTGTGACTTTGTCGTCCTTGATTTTTCCTGGATTGACCATGATACGAATTTCACGTCCTGCTTGAAGGGCAAAGCTATTTTGTACCCCTTCAAAGCCGTTCGCAATTTCTTCCAAATCATGGAGACGCTTGATGTAGCTTTCAAGAGACTCACTACGAGCACCTGGACGAGCTGCGCTCAAGGCATCTGCTGCAGCAACGATAACTGCAATGACGCTCTCAGCTTCAACATCTCCGTGGTGACTAGCAATCGTATTGACCACAACTGGATGTTCCTTGTACTTACGTGCCAATTCCATACCGATTTCAACGTGGCTACCTTCAACCTCGCGGTCAATGGCTTTTCCGATGTCGTGAAGGAATCCAGCACGACGGGCAAGAGCCGCATTCTCACCAAGCTCGCTGGCCATAATACCAGCTAACTTAGCAACCTCAATCGAATGGCGCAAAACATTTTGGCCATATGAAGTCCGGAATTGCAAGCGACCCATAATCTTCATCAAGTCTGGATGAAGGTTTGGTGCGCCAATCTCATAGGCAGCAGCCTCACCGTATTCACGGATCTTATTGTCAATCTCTTGACGGTTTTTCTCAACCAACTCTTCGATACGAGCTGGGTGGATACGACCATCCTTGAGCAACATTTCCATCGTCATACGGGCAATCTCACGACGAATCGGATCAAATCCTGACAAGGTCACCACTTCTGGTGTATCGTCGATAATCACATCGACCCCTGTCAAACTTTCAAAGGTACGAATGTTACGACCTTCACGACCAATAATGCGTCCCTTCATAGTATCGTCTGGCAGATGAACCGTTGAGTTTGTTGACTCCGCTACATATTCACCAGCGATACGTTGCATAGCTTGAACCAGGATGTCCTTGGCCATTTTGTCAGAACGTTCCTTGACCTCTTGCTCAGCTTCGCGAATACGACTGGCAATCTCCTTGGTCAAGTTTTCCTCTGTCTGTGCCAAGATAATATCTCGTGCTTCTGCCTGAGACAGAGCACCAATACGCTCTAGTTCTGCTTCTTTTTGTCTTTCGACTTCCTCTAATTGCTCTTCACGCGCATCAAGGTTTTTCGCTCTATCAGAAATACTTTGTTCTTTTTGTTCAAGTGTTTGTTCTTTACTCGTCAAATTGTCGTCCTTACGGTCAAGGCTAGTAGCTCTCTCTGTCAAACGACTTTCGATTTGTTTGAGTTCTTGACGTTCTGATTTGAATTCAGCGTCCACTTCTTCACGGTATTTTCTGGCTTCTTCTTTGGCCTCCAATAGTGCTTCTTTTTTAAGAGACTTGCTTTCACGTTTGGCTTCATTAACAAGTAAATCCACTTCACGCTCAGCTTGTCCACGTAAATTAGTTGCTTCTTGTTCAGCATTTAAAAGCATCAACTCTGCAGCTTCCTGAGATGATTTCATCTTAGCTGAGATGCTGACATATCCAATGACTAAACCAATGATGACGGCAAAAACAGCAATCGCAAGCGACATGATTTCCATGTTTTTACCTCATTTTATTGTTATTCCGAATGACATACATTCTTTTACATTCTACCATAAAAAAGTGATTTTCACAAACCTTAAATGGATATCGCTAACATCCGCATTATCACTATCATAGTTATCATTTACAGATATAAAGCGAATACCTTTTTCAAGAAATATCTTTTGTAAGTACTTTCCTGACTCGATATACTCTCTGCCGAAACGAGATAAATCTTTTACCATAATGATAGAAAACTTTCCTTTATTCAGGTCATCAATCATATTCTTAAAATTTGGTCGCTCAAAATTAGAACCACTATATCCATCATCTACATATTCATAGGATAATTCAATAGATTTCTCTTCTACCTCAAAAGCAAAAAGGATAAATTCCCCCTACACTTAAAATTTATCCCTCTTGGTAACCTCTTTTATTAATTTTTTTGATAAAGAAAACGCACATTTTATTTAACTGGTGCTGAAATATTTATAATAATATTTTTTTAGTTCTTTCTAGAATAATGATATTAAGATTTTTCATATATCTTATATATTCTTCTTCTGTGCTAGCAATCCTAATATCTTCTTTATCTAAAAAGACAACCTGATTGTTCTCTAAATCTGATTTAATTAAATCTATAATTTTATTTTGCTCATATATAAATCCTTCTAACTTAAAAAACTCGACAAATTTCTCAAATCCATTTTTACAATTATCATCATCAAAAAATAGTTCAAACCATTTACGGTAATTCTCTATAGCATAATCTATTTTTGAATTATTATTTCCCGCAAACCATTCTTTTATAGCATATAGTGTTAAATCAAAACGATCATAATATCCTTTATAAATTCCATTCTTGATTCTAGGTTTTCCACCTCTAGCTGTATTAACGGTTTCTGATTTTCCACCACCTCTAGGGAAAAGAATGTGTCCACCTATTGTTCTTGAAATACTCAAATGATCTAAAATTATTCTGTCGTTTAATCCTGCCTTTCTTGCCCAATAAATAGAGGCTCCTATATAATCACTTGATAATAAATACTTATCCTTATCAATAAATAAAGTATAAAAATCTCCATTTCCAAAGTTTTGGCATTTATTACATACAGATGTTATTTTAAGTTTTTCTTTTGAATCATCATCAAAAAACATCTTACATAAATCATCGTACAACGCCTTACTACATACATCAGGATCCTTTCTATTATATAATGAAAAACCTTTGGGAAAATAAGGATATAAATCAAATAGATAATTTTTAAACTTCATATTTATTACTCTCCATTAAATCTTTTTAGGAAATTTAAAGTCAAATTTTCCTCCAAGCACACCCGCACTTACTCCCGCAACTACTACAAGTGTTGTACTAATTGTTCCTATTTTCTTCACGCCACTGTTTAGCTCTTTTGTTAAATAAAACAACATTGATCATATCTGCTTCACTTACATACTTGTAAGACAACTGTTCGTTGGTAAGATCTTTTAAGAGATATTCTTTGATTGCATCTGTATGAATTTTGTAGTTAATCTTAGAAATTTCTCTATTCAAATTCCAGCCTAATGATATCTTAGAATTTTAATCTGACTTAAGTCTTTTGTAATCCTGAATTACATACATCTTAAATTCAGCAGAAATACATGAAGCAAATTCAAAGGCAATATCTATATGTGCAAATGCACCACCATATCTTCCACCTTTTGAGATAATTCCGATTGCTCCAGTTTTCTCTACCCATTTCTTAGGAGACAATGTAAATGAATTATATCCAGCTTCCGATTTAATTCGGTCGAATTCGACCGAATTGAAATTCATGTTGTTTAAGCTTTTCCATAAACCAAGAAACTCAATTGTATCTTTTCTTCTCATCCAATTTTTAATTACATCACTCGATACTTATCCGAACGATAAGCTCCACGTAAGGTGTTCGCAATCGACCAAACTGCATTGACTACATTTGAAATCTGAACATCGTTCGACTGGAATATCGGTAGTTTTTCTTTAAAATTAGACATTTACTTCCCCTGTTTTTATTATTAACAATTCTCTTCATTATACCACAAAATACAAGTGATAAAGCGGATTCAAGGGAAAAAATCGAAGTTTATATACTAAATTTCTTTACTGAGTTTTTGTCTTTTGTATTAGGGATTCTGTCATTTTCTAAAAAACTTTATCTTAAACTTACTCATAAAAATTTAAAAAATAAAAAGCCCACCTTTCAGTAGACTTAGTAGTGATCTTTGAAGGACAAAAAAGCGATGCTATCTCCATCCATCATATAAATCAAGCGATTTTCTGCATCAATACGCCGTGACCAGGCTCCTTGGTAGTCATACTTGAGTGGTTCTGGTTTTCCTATTCCTGTAAATGAATCACTTTGAATATCCTTGATTAGTTTATTGATTCTTTTTAGTGTTTTCTTATCCTGAGTTTGCCAGTAGCAATAATCTGCCCACGCATCTTCTGTAAACTTGAGCAGCATTCCTCACTCCTCAATAACATGGACTTGAGTGCTTCCAGCACGGACTTGAGCCATTCCTCGCAAGACCTTGTCAGATAGTTCCTTATTTTGAACGATTCTCAGAGTTTCCTGAATACTGTCCCATTCGCTCTTTGAAAGAACTACAATGTCCTCATCTGGATTTTTATTAACCACCGTTAAAGGCTCAAATTCATCATTGACCTTCTTCATGTAGTCTTTTAAATGATTTCGGAATGTTGAGTAAAGAACTGCTTCCATAACCATACCTCGTTTTACCTCTTTTCCACTATTATACACGAAAAGAAAGAAATTGTCAGGAACTTGTACAAGATTTTCTTTTCCATCTATTTATACTCAATGAAAATCAAAGAGCAAACTAGGAAACTAGCCGCAGGTTTCTCAAAGCACTGCTTTGAGGTTGTAGATAAGACTGACGAAGTCAGCTCAAAACACTGTTTTGAGGTTGCAGATAGAACTGACGAAGTCAGTAACATATATACGGCAAGGCGACGTTGACGCGATTTGAAGAGATTTTCGAAGAGTATTATTCGTAAAAAATCTCAAAAAGCCCACCTTTCAGTAGACTTAGTTTGTTTCTATTCTAATCGGTACTCTTCCAAAATTCTGCTCTGCTATACTTGGATTTCCTAGTTGGTAAATCTGGTCTGCCTTTTGGGTCATAGCATCCCAAGGTTCTTTACCAATTCGGCTGACTAGACTGACCTGCCCTTTCAGAGACTTGAGATGTTGTCTGCCTTTTTCGGTAAAACCAAGAACATGAATGGCTTCTGGCAAATCACTTTCTCTAACCTGCACCAAGATATAGGTTAAGAGACGTCTAACACGCGCCTTGGTGTAGCGTTTGGTGGCAACCGCCTCGACCATTTCTTCTACAGACTGGGCTGTTTTAATAGCTTCATTAATGCGCACTGCCATTTCTTGATTGACTTGATAGATAGTGGTTAGGTCTGGATTTGATAATATTTGATAGCGGAGCAAAAGAAAATAGTCTTCCCAGGTCACCTTGCTTGCCTGCTCAAATAGGGCAACAGAAGGCATAAAGCGTTCTAAGAAATCTTGGTCCCTTTGGTGCTGACGAAGAGCTGTCGCTGAGGCAAAGTCCACATCCTTGTCCACAGAATGGTAGCCTGCCCCCTGACGCTGAATTGGCTCAAGTTTGATGTCTCGTCCTGCAACTGCCTTGGCATAGGCCAGAGCAAGGACATGATTGGGCGTATTGCCAGAAAAATTAAGACCTGCAAATTCCTTCCACATGGCTTGGGTTTTCTGAGGATAAGAGAGGGAATCAGGCAGATTTTCCACAAATTTCTCCATCTCAGCACCTTTCTCTGTGTATAAGTCAGCGATTTTCTGATAATCTCGAACTTCCTCTGTCCCAAAAACTAGACTATCAGTGCCCAAGCGATCCAAGATATTCACAGCTCCTTGACCAAAGAAATCAGCTGCCTGAACACTGACTAAAAAGGGCAATTCCACTACCAAGTCTGCGCCATTTTCCAGCGCCATCTGGGTCCTTGTCCACTTATCCACAATAGCAGGCTCTCCACGCTGCATGAAATTCCCTGACATGGCAACAATTTTCAGTCCCTCTGCCTGATCCAGCAGGTATTTATGGCCATTATGAAAAGGATTAAACTCCGCAATAATACCTGTGATGGTCATAGTAATCTCCTACTTCTGCGCCACAAAAAACCAACGAGCGCTAGTTTCTGTTGGCTCCTTGTCCTCAAAGTCCGCATAGAGTTTGAAGGACTTGAAACCAGCCTGTTCCAGCAAAATATCATAGGTCAGAACCTCATAAGTCCGCTCCTCATGCACTTCATCGTGGCGACTAAAGGAACCGTCCGCCTCCTTGATAAAGAAAGTTAGCTCATGGACGATGGAGTGAGGTGCTGCATCCTCATAAGTATCCCAGAGCATGGCAAAATCTTCCGCATTTTCATGGTAGGAATAGCCTGGGAATACTTCATCTGTCTGGTAGGTCGAGTGCACGTCAAAGATGAAAACTCCCTCTTCATTCAGCGCATTGTACACGTCCTTAAAGACGTCCCCTAATTCCACCTCATCCTGCATATAGCAGATAGAGTCCGAATAACACGTGACAAAATCGTATTTCCCTGCCTTGGACAAATCCAGCATATTACCTTCCATAAAATCAATCTTTTGCTTGGCTGAAGCCGCTCTCTTTTCGGCAATTTTCAACATATCTGCGCTCAAGTCCAGTCCAGTCACATCAAAACCAGCCTGAGAGAAGCGCACTGATTGAATTCCTGTCCCACAAGCCAATTCCAAGAGTTTCTTTCTCTCCTTAGTTTTTGGCAAATGACGCAGAGAAAAATCAGTCCATTTGTCGTATAAACTGTCATCCATGACCGCATCATAGACCGCCGCAAAAGTTTCATAAGTTGCCATAATCATGATACCAAGAGCCTACATGGCAAACACCACTCGCCCTTTACCTTTCTATCAATTTTTCTAAAATAAGCAAAGAAACCCAGTTGACTACAACTGAGTTCATCTTCTAAGCAAGAGCTTCTGAAATATCTACTGAATTCGCCTCATGCCATAGCTTCTCTAGATTATAATGGGCACGCATTTCTTCTGAAAAGATATGCACGACAACAGCACCGAGGTCCAGTAAGACCCAGCCTCCAGCTGCATCGCCTTCGACATGGCTACCTTTAAAGCCTGCTTGAGCTACTTTTTCACGGATATTAGCTGCGATAGCGTCCAACTGACGGCTATTCATTGAGCTAGTGATGACAAAGTAGTCCGTCACACTAGTCAAATCTTGTACATCAAGTGCGAGGATATCCTCCGCACGTTTCTCATCAGCCGCTTTCACGACTAGTTCTAGTAATTCTTTTTCGTTCATTTAATCCTCTTTTTAGAAAATATGTTTGTAATCTAGGACATCTGCAAAGCGCTCCTCCCAAATGTCCTCATAAAATTCATTAATCGTTTCTGCCGGAATGTCATCCCCATCAAAGGTTGTGACAGCACCTTCTGGAACAATAAGCTGATAGCCATATTCAAAGGCAACCTTGACAGAGGTATCCACACAATATTCTGTCTGCATACCACATAAAACTAATTTTTCAATTCCCTGTTTATCCAAGTATTCTTTTAAGCCAGTTTCTTTGAAAATACTGTTATACTTCTTCTGAAAGACCTTTTCAGCAGGTTTTCGATTTAAAAGCGCAGATAACTGCCAATCTTCTGATGTTTGAGCTTCAGAGTTCTCAATATGTTGAACATAGATAATTTCAATATTCTTGCTTCTAGCCTGGTTTTGTAAATAAGAAATTTTTTCCAATAGACTTTTTGTCTGGAACCCAGTTTCTACTAAAACATTCTGAACATCAATGATTATAAAAGCCATCTTCATTTAGTTCTCTTTCAAATAGTGCACAAAGGCGTTATAGGTTTCAAGGGTTTGGGGATAGATGGGGAATCCCTGATGAGCTAGATACTCCACGGTACGAGCTGTTTCGTAGGCCACCGCCTTATTGAGCGATAGACTTGCAATCTCACGCGCCACATCTACTCCAGGAAAGGATCGATTGTGCTCGATATAGTCTGCTACATAGACAACCTTATCTAGGTCTGTCATCTGACCAGCACCGACTGTATGGACTTCAATGGCTCGCAGGATTTCTGAATCATGCAAATCCAAATCTTCCTGAATTTTGTAAATTCCGACCATACCATGCCAGACATTATTACCCCAGTTTTTGAGGTCGAAATCTAGCTGATAACGGTCAATCAAGTCTAGAAATTCCTGATCTGACAACTTTTTAGCATAGTCATGAAGAAGACCTGCTAGACTTGCTTTCTCAACATCTACACCAAAGCGCTGAGCTAACTCCATAGCGGCACGCTCCACACCTAGACAATGGGTTAGACGTTTCTCAGGTAGAAGCTCTGCCATTTTTTCCAACAAGGCCTCACGGGAGCAGTTGATATAGTCTTGATAGGACATCAGTAGAGCCCCTCCTTCTCGATGTAGTCTAGCACTGGCTGAGGTAGGAGAAAGTTGGGTTTCCGACCTTGGGCAATGAAGTCCCGCACCATGCTGGACGAGATATCCATGAGCGGTACGTCCACCCAGATAACTGGATAGGAAGTCCCTGCCTTGTAGCGTGGACGCTGAACCCCCACAAACTGAACCATGTCAACCAGTTCATCAATTCGGTACCACTTAGGCAGATAGTCAACCATGTCGGCACCGATGATAAAGTAATAATCCGTATCTGGATTCTTCTCTGTCAAAATCTTCATGGTGTCGTAAGTGTAGGAAATACCCTTGCGCTCCAACTCAATAGTTTCAATGACTAGGCCGTCAATCCCCTCAATTGCCAACTCAAGCATCTTGAGACGATGGTGTTCAGGGATGGTTTCCTTTTTATCAACGTGAGGAGGTTGGTATTCAGGCATGAGCAGAACTTGATCCAGTCCCAACTGTTGCCGTACTTGATCCGCAACAATAAGATGGACATTGTGAACAGGGTTAAAATTCCCCCCTAAAATCCCAACTTGTTTGCGTTTTTTCTCCTTGATTTCTGGCTCCAACTCTACCTTGGTAAAGGGAGTCAATAGTTCGATTGTCATAGGCTAGTCCCCTTTATTTCTCTATAAAAACAGTTATTTGGAGTTTCGGTCTTAGATTTCTTTGACTTTCTTAGAAATCTTGCGATTTTCTTTCTTGCTGGATTGTTTAAACAAAATCAAGATGCGTCCTATTTTTTGGACTGTATCCACACCGATTTCTTCTTCCAAAATTTCAGCTACTTCGTGGATGTTTTCATCTGTGTTTTGTAAGAGAGTAACCTTGATTAATTCACGCGCATCAAGAGCTTGACGGACGCTGGTTTTGATTTGGTCGTTGAGTCCATTTTTCCCGATTTGGATGATAGGTTTGAGGATGTGTGCCTGGCTGTTGAGGAAGGCACGTTGTTTTGATGTTAATGACATAATTTTCTTCCTTGTTTTTTGATAGTTATTTTAGGTGGTAAGGGACGGTCGGAACTAATTTTCCAAAGATTTCATCTTTGAAAAATGGATTTCCTGACCTCACAATTGAGCCTTGGTCTCAATTGTGCCCCTTGCCAATCTACAGATTGGCAATCACACCACGGCAATAACTATCGCTATATGAGCTCACTTTGTTCGCTCAGCGATTTTGTTTTAAATAATTGCTTTTCGTATGACGACGGCGACGCCTTCTGGTGCCCAGACGGCGACTT
Source organism: Streptococcus sp. 79 (assembly GCF_013277425.1). Classification (NCBI taxonomy): domain Bacteria; kingdom Bacillati; phylum Bacillota; class Bacilli; order Lactobacillales; family Streptococcaceae; genus Streptococcus; species Streptococcus sp. 79. Next base: position 3,345 of record NZ_VMMW01000046.1, on the reverse strand, counting down.
TGGCAGTGCCTGTTACACGAATCCAACCTAGGCCTGAGATGACTAGGTCTGTCTTATCCTTGATTGTAAATACATGCTCAATCAGTTTTGGAAAATCTTCTTTTTCCTTACTGTTTGGAGGCGTGAGAAGGGTTCCGACGTGCTTGTCGTAAAATGCACTAGCGCCTTCAAGCTTAGTACGATGCAATTTGAGTTCATTGTCAAAGAAGGCTGTGAAACCTTGCTTTTCACCCGCAATGAAATCAAATCGTCCGAGACCACCTAGAAACAGAGTTTGTTCAGGATTTAGCTGATAGGTTTTAGGTTTGATTTCCTTTTTGGGGCTGACATACTTGAGGTTTTTGGCCGTCAAGTAGTGGGCCATCTGGTAACGATGGATAATCCCCGGTGTATCGTAGATATAAGATCCGTCGTCAAGCGGAATCTCGATTTTATCCAAGGTTGTCCCTGGGAAGCGTGACGTCGTGATGACATTCTGGTCACCCGTGATTTCTTGGATAATGGCATTGATTAAAGTTGATTTTCCAGCGTTGGTTACACCGACCACATAGACATCGCAGCCTTTACGGTAGTGTTCAATCTTGTCAATGACTTCCTTAATGGCATGTTTGTTTTGGGCTGAAGTTAGGACGACATCAACTGGACGAAGTCCTTCTTCGTGGGCACGTTCCATGAGCCACTGGCTAATCTTGCCCTGTTTAACTGACTTGGGCAGGATATCTTTTTTATTCCCGACCAAGAGGACATCATTGCCCGATACAAAGCGTGGCAAGCCTGGAATGACAGAGCCATTAAAGTCAAAGATGTCAATGACATTGACTACCAAGGCATCACTGTCTCCCACCTCGTGCAAAAGCTTGAGGAAATCATCGTCCGTCAACTGGACATCTGTGATTTCATTGTAATGACGGAGACGGAAACAACGTTGGCAATAGACTTCACCTATCTCCAAACCTTTTTCAAGTGCCGACTGGGGGGTAAAACCAAGACCAACCTTATCTGTCGTCTGAATGGTTGCTCCACAACCAATACAGAGAATTTCTTCCATAGTTAAATTCCTTTTTTATATGTAATCGGTCCGTACTTTTTAGTGATTTTTCGCATAACACGACGCTCGCGAGCTCGGTTAATCTGCGTTTTAATCGAGTCATGTTGGACCAAGGGCTTGACCAAGATTGAACGAATGCCTGCACGGTGGGCTGCTCGTATATCTGTCATGAGCTGGTCGCCAACCATGACCACTTCCTTTTTCTCATAGTGAAATTCCTTCATGGCACGGTCAATTCCAAATGTGAAGGGCTTCAGAGCCCAATAAACGTAGTCAATCCCAAATTTCTCAACTGCTCGTTGGACGCGTTTTTTGGTGTTATTTGACACTACGATAATGCGAATGCCCGCGTCCCGAAGGTCATGTAGCCATTGCTTCATCTCTGGTGTCCCGTCAGGGTTGTTCCAAGCAATAAGGGTATTGTCCAAATCGACCAAAACAGCCTTGATTCCCTGCGCCTGCAGGCTTGGAACTGTCAGATCATAGACTGCTTCCACAGCAAAATCTGGCATGTAGTTTTCAATCGCCATTCTGGCTCCTTTTCTTAACTTTTTTTCGCAATTTTCCTTAGTAACAAGGATAAAACAATCCATAACCCTGCACTAGCTATACTGATGTAGAGCCAAGCATGGGGCTCATCTGTTAAAGGTAGGGGAACATTCATTCCGAAAAAGCCTGTCACGACTGCCAAAACAGCTAGCAAGACTGAAATGATAGTCAAGGTTGTCAAATTATCATTCAGATTATTGTTTAGAATATTGTTGTAAGAGGCTGAAAGTTGCTGTAAAATCTGAGAGATTAGGTCTGTCATGGATACCAGCTGATGAGCCTCAATCATAGCATCATCAAACTGCTCTCTCTCAATCTCATCAAAACTACGATACAAGGCATGACCTTGAATATGCTCTAACAAAATCCGATTTTGTTTAGCAGCCGCAGTAAGATAAACCATACCCGTCTCCAAGTCGGAAAGGGCAAAAAGATTTTTCTTAGTTGTTCGCTGACGCAAGAGACCATTGACCTCGTCCTTACTCTTATCCATCTGCTCGATGACAGGGTAGTAGGCATTGCTGATGATTTCCAGACTGGCAAAGAGAAACTTGTAAATCGAAAGCATGTCATGGCTCTCCAGATAACGAGTCATCTGTTCAATGACATAGGCGTTCTTGGTATTACTAATGGTAATCAGGCGACGATGCTCCACGATAAAGGTCATGGGAAAAGTCTCATAGTAGGCCTTGTCCTTTTTCACATCTAGGACATTATAGATAAAGGTAACCGTCCCACTTTCACGGTGATAGTCCATGTGGGCACGCTCGTTTCTATCCAGTGCGTATTCAATGGTTTCCTTGTCCAAGCCGTAGATTTCTGACAAATCTTCTAGTTTATTCAACTTTCCGAGGTCTAGGTCTATCCAGGTACAACCATTGCCCAACTGCTTTTCTAAAACCATCTTTTCTCCTTTATTAAACTCCCTCTATTGTACCACAAATTACTTAAAATAACAGGTCTAGTCCGTGCGTGAGAAATTGCTAACAACCGTGATATTTCGGTTCGGAACAAAGTGAAGAGCTTGCTCCTCGCTACGAAGCTGTGTCGTACGAATTCCCACACTGACAACCTTACCCGATACAGTAATGGGGCCGTTGGTCAGAACAACCTCATCTCCCACATCCAGTTGACGTTCAAAAAGGATGAAAAAGCCATTGATGACATCAGACAGAAAACCTTGGGCTCCCATCCCAATCGCCACCCCAGCGATTCCAGCCCCAGCCAGCAAGCTAGATACAGGTAAGCCTAAAATCGATAAAATACAGTAGAGTAAAAAGAAATATGACGTATAATTAAACACATTTTCTAACAAACGTGAGATGGTTTTCTGGCGCCCGACATCATGATGAGACATTTTTAGAGAAGGTTTGGCAATTCTCTGCACCATGGTATGAAGCATTTTTTTAGCAATATAAAATACAATCAAAAGCAGTAAAAGAGAAATGACCTTGGTTAGAATATTTTCGATAATGGTTGTCACATCTAGCTTTTCAATATAAGCTTGAATAAATTTTTGCATATAAAACTCCTTTATTTCATTATACCATATTTTCATCAGTCTCATTCTCCATAAATATTCAAAAAATAGACAGAAAATTCTTGATTTTGTCTATCGTTTATACCCGACTTTATCACTTAATTCTCCGCCGACCTTACTTAATCCCTTGGTACATCTGGATTTTTCGACTATTTTTCAACTTTTTGTTTGTTGTATATAATTATGTACGCTATAATAGAGTATGGCA
>NZ_VMMW01000045.1:0-33931 GCF_013277425.1 Streptococcus sp. 79 | reverse complement strand
CTAATAGTATACAGGAGGTCTTCCATGAATGATAGATACCTTGTTATGACGCGCTTACGGATTTTGTATTCTCCTAGAGTGATTGATAGTCTGGATAAAATATATCAGTATATAGCGGAGGAAATCGGTTCTGTAGAGGCTGCGAGACGAAAAGTAGCCAATATTAGAAAAGATATTAATCGGCTAGAAATTTTCCCCCAAGCTGGATTTGATGCTGATGAAAAATTTGGTAAGAAATTAGACCCTCGCTACCAAACGCGAGGGTTGACCTTGAGTAAGGATTACATTGTATTGTATACAATTGTTGAGGATACCGTCAGACTTGCTTATTTACTCCCTTCAAAAAGTGATTACATGAAATTATTCAAGACTAAGTCAAGATATGACTAATTTATAATCTTGAAGAGGTATGTTTGGTGATGAATAAAAATCCTAGTTTGGCTAAGCCAAACTAGGATTTTCTGACACGTTTTTGTCTACGATAGCCGTTGAGTTTCTTATTTTCCCAGTAGCTATTAAAGATTTTTTCCTTGCTTTCGCGATTGATTTCCAAAAAGTAGGCATAAATCAAATCGATAAAGAAGAGCATAGGAAGTTGAGCGGATATTCGTTGGATATAGGAAGGCTGGCTGTGGGTGGCTACAAGAACAGTCTCTGTGTAGGCCTGGCTATCTTTATTGGGAACACTTGAAAAGAGTACAGTCTTTGCCCCCATCTCCTTGGCATCTAATAGACTATCTAAAATAGAAGGTGTTGTACCAGAAAGTGAGAAGCCCAGTACGAGACAATTTTCCTCCATAATGCTGGTTGTCCATGCAAAGCCATCTTGATCGGTCAAGGCTTCGCAGACCACACCCAGACGCATGAACCGCAATTTCATTTCACGGGCGACGAGGCCAGAACTCCCTGTTCCGAAGAAGTAGACACGCTCAGCATCTTCGATTAGCTGGGCAATTCGTTCTAGTTGGATTTCGTCAATCAAGTCTTGTGTTTGTTCCCTCATGTTGCTATAACTTCTGAGGACTCGTTTGGTCAGTGGACTGTGCTTGGAGACTTGGTTGGCTTGATTTTCTGCCTGATGTTGGTATTGGAAAATAAATTCTCGGTAGCCAGTAAAGCCACACTTTTTAGCAAAGCGGGTCAAAGCAGCTTGAGAAATATGTAATTTTTGGGTGACTTGTTGAGAAGATAAATCATCTGTAATCGTTTCAGCTTGCAAAAAATAGTGAGCGATTTCTTGCTCTAGGTCTGTCATTTCTTCAAAATGTGAATCAATGATAGTTGCGATATCTGGTTTGTCCATAGGGAAAGCTCCTTTACATGAGTCATACTGGAAGACTAGATCAGGGAATAGTCACACTTCATTATAACACATAATATAAGGATAGATAAATAAAAACGCATCTCTGTTTTAAAAACGAAAAAGTCGAAAAAGCTTCTTACTTTTCCATAATTTTCTACTCAAATTGTGGTACAATTAAGAATAAGATTTTAATTATACTCTTCGAAAATCTCTTCAAACTACGTCATCGTTGCCTTGCCGTACTCAAGTACAGCCTGCGGCTAGCTTCCTAGTTTGCTCTTTGATTTTCATTGAGTATTAGAAATGAGACTGATTTGTATGAGAAGATTTAACAGCCATTCGATTCCGATTCGGCTTAATTTATTGTTTTCAATCATCATTTTACTCTTTATGACCATTATTGGTCGTTTGTTGTATATGCAGGTTTTAAACAAGGATTTTTACGAAAAAAAGCTAGCATCAGCTAGTCAGACCAAGGTCACAAGCAGTTCTGCCCGTGGGGAAATTTATGATGCTAGTGGGAAACCTTTGGTAGAAAATACGCTAAAGAAGGTTGTTTCCTTTACGCGTAGCAATAAAATGACGGCTACAGACTTAAAAGAAACAGCTAAAAAGTTACTGACTTATGTGAGCATCAGCTCTCTAAATTTGACAGAACGCCAGCTGGCGGATTACTATTTGGCTGATTCTGAAATCTATAAACAGACAGTGGAGGCTCTCCCAAGCGAGAAACGCTTGGATTCAGATGGCAATCGCCTATCCGAATCAGAACTGTATAACAATGCGGTCGATAGTGTCCAAACGAGTCAACTAAACTATACAGAGGATGAAAAGAAAGAAATCTATCTTTTTAGTCAGTTAAATGCTGTTGGAAACTTTGCGACAGGTACCATTGCGACAGATCCTTTAAATGATTCTCAGGTGGCTGTTATTGCCTCTATTTCAAAGGAGATGCCTGGCATTAGTATTTCTACTTCTTGGGATCGAAAGGTTTTGGAAACTTCTCTTTCTTCTATAGTAGGGAGTGTATCCAGTGAAAAAGCTGGTCTCCCGGCGGAAGAAGCAGAAGCCTATCTTAAAAAAGGCTATTCTCTAAATGACCGTGTTGGAACTTCGTATTTGGAAAAGCAATATGAAGAGACCTTGCAAGGAAAACGCTCGGTAAAAGAAATCCATCTGGATAAATATGGTAATATGGAAAGCGTGGATACAATTGAGGAAGGTAGTAAGGGAAACAATATCAAGCTGACCATTGATTTGGCCTTCCAAGATAGCGTGGATGCTCTGCTGAAAAGTTATTTCAATTCCGAGCTAGGAAATGGAGGAGCCAAGTATTCTGAAGGTGTCTATGCAGTCGCCCTTAACCCCAAAACAGGTGCTGTTTTGTCTATGTCAGGACTCAAACATGACCTGAAAACGGGAGAGTTGACGCCTGATTCCTTGGGAACGGTAACCAATGTCTTTGTCCCAGGTTCGGTTGTCAAGGCTGCGACCATCAGCTCTGGCTGGGAAAATGGAGTCTTGTCAGGAAACCAGACCTTGACAGACCAGTCCATTGTCTTCCAAGGTTCAGCTCCCATCAATTCTTGGTATACTCAGGCTTACGGTTCATTCCCTATCACAGCAGTCCAAGCTCTGGAGTATTCATCTAATACCTATATGGTCCAAACAGCCTTAGGTCTTATGGGGCAAACCTACCAACCCAATATGTTTGTCGGCACCAGCAAGCTAGAGTCAGCTATGGGGAAATTGCGTTCAACCTTTGGTGAATATGGCTTGGGCTCTGCGACTGGGATTGACCTACCAGATGAATCTACTGGATTTGTTCCCAAAGAGTATAGCTTTGCTAATTACATTACTAATGCCTTTGGGCAGTTTGATAACTATACGCCCATGCAGTTGGCTCAGTATGTAGCAACTATTGCAAATGATGGTGTTCGTGTGGCTCCTCGTATTGTTGAAGGCATTTATGGTAATAATGATAAGGGAGGACTGGGCGACTTGATTCAGCAACTGAAACCGACAGAGATGAATAAGGTCAATATATCCGACTCCGATATGAGTGTCTTGCACCAAGGTTTTTATCAGGTTGCTCATGGGACTAGTGGATTGACAACTGGACGTGCCTTTTCAAATGGTGCCTTGGTATCCATTAGCGGAAAAACGGGTACAGCCGAAAGCTATGTGGCAGATGGCCAGCAAGCAACCAATACTAATGCGGTGGCCTATGCCCCGTCTGATAATCCCCAAATCGCTGTTGCAGTGGTCTTTCCTCATAATACCAATCTAACAAATGGTGTAGGACCTTCCATTGCGCGTGACATTATCAATCTGTATCAAAAATACCATCCAATGAACTAGAAAGGAATTTATGTTTTATCCAACACCCATTGCTAAGCTGATTGACAGTTATTCTAAGTTACCAGGTATCGGGATTAAGACGGCCACGCGTCTGGCCTTTTATACGATTGGGATGTCTGATGATGATGTCAATGAATTTGCAAAAAATCTCCTTTCTGCTAAGAGAGAATTGACCTACTGTTCTATTTGTGGACGTTTGACAGACGACGATCCTTGCTCTATCTGTACCGATCCAAGTCGTGACCAGACAACGATTTTGGTGTTAGAGGATAGTCGGGATGTGGCAGCCATGGAGAACATTCAAGAATACCACGGGCTCTATCATGTCTTACATGGTCTTATTTCTCCTATGAATGGTATCAGTCCAGATGATATCAATCTCAAGAGCCTCATGACTCGTCTGATGGATAGTGAGGTTTCAGAAGTGATCGTAGCCACAAATGCTACAGCAGATGGGGAAGCGACTTCCATGTATCTTTCCCGCTTACTCAAGCCAGCTGGGATCAAGGTTACGCGCCTGGCACGAGGCCTCGCTGTGGGAGCAGATATCGAGTATGCGGACGAAGTGACCCTCTTACGGGCTATTGAAAATCGAACAGAGTTGTAAGTGTAGACAAATTTACGAACTTCATTCATTTATAAAAAATCAAGGAGGCTGAAAATCGTTTATATCGGCCTCTTTTTGTATAGTGTGATGAGTAGGATCAGGTTCAAGTTTTAAAAAAACAAGCAAATATGATATACTAAAGAGCGAGTATTCTAGTAGAATTAGGACAAATAATATGAAACAAACGATTATTCTTTTATATGGTGGACGGAGTGCGGAACGCGAAGTCTCTGTCCTTTCAGCGGAAAGTGTCATGCGTGCGGTCAATTACGACCGTTTCACAGTCAAGACTTTCTTTATCAGTCAGTCAGGTGACTTTATCAAAACGCAGGAATTTAGTCAGACTCCGGGACAAGAAGACCGTCTTATGACCAATGAAACTATTGATTGGGATAAGAAAGTTGCACCAAGTGCTATCTATGAAGAAGGGGCAGTGGTCTTCCCAGTTCTTCACGGTCCGATGGGAGAAGATGGCTCTGTCCAAGGATTCTTAGAAGTTTTGAAAATGCCTTATGTCGGATGTAATATCTTGTCATCTAGCCTTGCCATGGACAAAATCACGACTAAGCGTGTTCTGGAATCTGCTGGTATTGCCCAAGTTCCTTATGTGGCTATCGTTGAAGGGGATGATGTGACTGCTAAAATCGCTGAAGTGGAAGAAAAATTGACTTATCCAGTCTTCACTAAGCCGTCAAACATGGGGTCTAGTGTCGGTATTTCTAAGTCTGAAAATCAAGAGGAACTTTGTCAAGCCTTGAAACTTGCCTTTCAATATGACAGCCGTGTCTTGGTAGAGCAAGGGGTAAATGCCCGTGAAATCGAGGTTGGTCTACTGGGTAACTACGATGTCAAAAGCACGCTGCCAGGAGAAGTTGTCAAGGATGTTGCCTTTTATGACTACGATGCCAAGTATATTGATAACAAGATTACTATGGACATCCCAGCTAAAATCAGTGATGATGTGGTAGCTGTCATGCGTCAAAATGCAGAAACTGCTTTCCGTGCCATTGGTGGTCTCGGTCTATCTCGTTGCGATTTCTTCTATACAGATAAGGGTGAGATTTTCCTAAACGAGCTGAATACCATGCCAGGTTTCACCCAGTGGTCAATGTATCCACTTCTTTGGGACAATATGGGAATCAGCTATCCAGACTTAATCGAGCGTTTGGTTGACCTTGCCAAGGAAAGTTTTGACAAGCGCGAAGCGCATTTGCTATAAAAAATGAAAGAGAGGGTAGAAGACAGAACCATCACTGCAAGGTGATCAGAGTTCTCGGACTTCAGCCCTTTTTAAAGGAGTAGAAATGAAATTAACAATCCATGAAGTGGCTCAAGTTGTCGGAGCTAAAAATGATATCAGCATCTTTGAGGATACCCGGTTAGAGAAAGCTGAGTTTGACAGTCGATTGATTGGGACTGGAGATTTATTTGTGCCACTCAAAGGTGTGCGTGATGGTCACGACTTTATCGAAACAGCCTTTGAAAATGGTGCGACAGCAACCTTGTCTGAGAAAGAGCTTGTAAATCATCCCTATATTCTAGTAGATGATGTATTGACTGCCTTTCAAACCCTAGCTGCCTACTATCTTGAGAAAATGGCTGTAGATGTCTTTGCTGTCACAGGTTCAAATGGTAAGACGACGACCAAGGATATGCTAGCGCATTTACTGTCAACGACCTACAAGACCTACAAAACTCAAGGAAACTACAATAATGAGATTGGTCTTCCATACACAGTTCTCCATATGCCTGAAGGAACAGAAAAGTTGGTTTTGGAGATGGGACAGGATCACTTGGGAGATATTCATCTCTTGTCTGAATTGGCTCATCCAAAGATAGCCATCGTGACCTTGGTTGGAGAAGCCCATTTGGCCTTTTTCAAAGACCGTTCGGAGATTGCCCAAGGAAAAATGCAAATTGCAGATGGCATGGCTTCGAATTCCTTGCTTTTGGCCCCAGCCGACTCCATTGTAGAGGCCTACTTGCCAACTGATAAAAAGGTGGTTCGTTTTGGGCAAGGAGCAGAGTTGGAAATCACAGACTTGGTTGAGCGTAAGGACAGTCTGACCTTTAAAGCTAATTTCTTGGAACAAGCCCTTGATTTGCCAGTGACTGGTAAGTACAATGCCACTAATGCTATGATTGCTGCTTATGTGGCCCTACAAGAAGGAGTTTCAGAAGAACAAATTTGTCAGGCCTTCCAAAATCTTGAATTGACGCGTAACCGTACCGAGTGGAAGAAAGCAGCCAATGGAGCAGACATCTTGTCAGATGTTTACAATGCCAATCCAACTGCTATGAAGCTGATTTTAGAGACCTTCTCTGCCATTCCAGCCAATGAAGGGGGCAAGAAAATTGCGGTTTTAGCGGACATGAAGGAACTGGGTAACCAGTCAGTTCAACTCCATAATCAGATGATTTTGAGCCTTTCTCCAGATGTGCTGGATACCGTGATTTTCTACGGAGAAGACATTGCTGAATTGGCCCAACTTGCCAGTCAAATGTTCCCAATTGGCCACGTTTACTATTTCAAGAAAACAGAAGACCAAGACCAATTTGAAGACCTAGTCAAGCAGGTCAAGGAAAGCCTCAGTGCCAATGATCAAATCTTGCTCAAGGGCTCTAACTCTATGAACCTAGCCATGTTGGTAGAAAGTTTAGAAAATGAAACCAAGTGATTTTGTCAAACATTTACGTATTTCTAAATCCATTTTTGACAAATAGCATGGTATAATAATATGCAGGAAAATTTTGAATTATGAGGAAGACTAGATGAATTTATGGGATATTTTTTTTACAACTCAGCCAACAGAACCACCTAAATTTGACCTTTTTTGGTATGTTAGCCTATTTACGCTCTTAGCCTTGACCTTTTATACAGCCTATCGCTATCGTGAAAAGAAGGTTTACCAACGATTTTTCCAGATTTTACAGGCCGTTCAGTTGATCCTTCTTTATGGTTGGTACTGGGTCAATCATATGCCATTGTCAGAAAGCCTACCCTTTTACCATTGCCGTATGGCTATGTTTGTGGTACTCTTGCTTCCTGGTCAGTCCAAATATAAACAATACTTTGCATTATTGGGAACATTTGGGACATTAGCAGCCTTTGTTTATCCAGTGCCAGATGCTTACCCTTTTCCACATATCACCATTTTATCCTTTATCTTTGGTCATTTAGCACTCTTGGGGAACTCACTGGTTTATCTCTTGAGACAGTACGATGCGAGAATGCTAGATGTGAAAAGAATTTTTCTCATGACCTTTGCATTAAATGCCTTAATTTTTGTGGTCAATTTGGTAACAGGTGGGGATTACGGATTCTTGACAAAACCGCCATTGGTTGGGGATCATGGTCTAGTAGCTAATTATTTACTTGTTTCAATTGTGCTGGTAGCTACTATCAGTTTGACTAAGAAAATCTTAGAATTCTTTTTAGCTCAAGAAGCAGAAAAAATGATTGCAAAGAAAGCTTAACACAGAGCTTTCTTTTTTTGTCTTAGAGAGTTTTTACAAGCAGCTTATAAAATAAGAATTTCTGAACATAGAAACTCAAAAATTGGCTGGGAAATTTAGGAAAAAAGCAAGCATGATTAAATTTTTTGTGTTATAATATTCTGTGAATAGCTATGCCTAAGTTTAGCTATGGAATAATACGAAGTGCGAAACTTGGAAGATAGAGAGGATGCGATGTAATGGCTAGAGAAGGCTTTTTTACAGGTCTAGATATTGGAACAAGCTCTGTCAAGGTGCTTGTAGCCGAGCAGAGAAATGGTGAATTAAATGTAATTGGCGTGAGTAATGCCAAAAGTAAAGGTGTAAAGGATGGAATTATTGTTGATATTGATGCAGCAGCAACTGCTATCAAGTCAGCCATTTCCCAAGCAGAAGAAAAGGCAGGCATTTCGATTAAATCAGTGAATGTCGGCTTGCCTGGTAATCTTTTGCAGGTAGAACCAACTCAAGGGATGATTCCAGTAACATCTGATACCAAGGAAATTACGGATCAAGATGTTGAAAATGTTGTCAAATCAGCTTTGACAAAGAGTATGACACCTGACCGTGAAGTCATTACCTTTATTCCTGAAGAATTTATTGTGGATGGTTTCCAAGGGATTCGTGACCCACGTGGCATGATGGGGGTTCGTCTTGAAATGCGTGGTTTGCTTTATACAGGTCCTCGCACTATTTTACATAACCTACGTAAGACAGTAGAACGTGTCGGACTACAGGTTGAAAATGTTATTATTTCACCACTAGCAATGGTTCAATCAGTTTTGAACGAAGGTGAACGTGAATTTGGTGCTACAGTGATTGATATGGGAGCAGGTCAAACGACTGTCGCTACAATCCGTAACCAAGAACTTCAGTTCACACATATTCTCCAAGAAGGTGGAGATTATGTAACTAAAGATATCTCCAAGGTTTTGAAAACCTCTCGCAAATTAGCGGAAGGCTTGAAACTGAATTACGGGGAAGCCTATCCGCCTCTTGCAAGCAAAGAAACCTTCCAAGTAGAAGTTATTGGAGAAGTAGAAGCAGTTGAAGTGACGGAAGCCTACTTGTCAGAAATTATTTCTGCACGAATTAAGCACATCCTTGAGCAAATCAAGCAAGAATTAGATAGAAGACGTCTATTGGAGCTCCCTGGTGGTATTGTCTTAATCGGTGGGAATGCCATTTTACCAGGTATGGTTGAACTTGCTCAGGAAGTCTTTGGCGTCCGTGTCAAGCTTTATGTTCCAAATCAAGTTGGTATCCGTAATCCAGCCTTTGCGCATGTGATTAGTTTATCAGAATTTGCGGGTCAATTAACAGAAGTGAATCTTTTGGCTCAGAGAGCGATAAAAGGTGAGAATGACTTAAGTCATCAGCCAATTAGTTTTGGTGGGATGCTGCAAAAGACAGCTCAGTTTGTACAATCAACGCCTGTTCAACCAGCTCCTGCTCCAGAAGTAGAGCCGGTGGCGCCTACAGAACCAATGGCGGATTTCCAACAAGCTTCACAAAATAAACCGAAATTAGCAGATCGTTTCCGTGGCTTGATCGGAAGCATGTTTGACGAATAAAGAGGAAAAATAAATTATGACATTTTCATTTGATACAGCTGCTGCTCAAGGTGCAGTGATTAAAGTAATTGGTGTCGGTGGAGGTGGTGGCAATGCCATCAACCGTATGGTCGACGAAGGTGTTACAGGCGTAGAATTTATCGCAGCAAACACAGATGTACAAGCATTGAGTAGTACAAAAGCTGAGACTGTTATTCAGTTGGGACCTAAATTGACTCGTGGTTTGGGTGCAGGAGGTCAACCTGAGGTTGGTCGTAAAGCTGCTGAAGAAAGCGAAGAAACACTGACGGAAGCTATCAGTGGCGCAGATATGGTCTTCATCACTGCTGGTATGGGAGGAGGCTCTGGAACTGGAGCTGCTCCTGTTATTGCTCGTATCGCCAAAGATTTAGGTGCTCTTACAGTTGGTGTTGTGACACGTCCCTTTGGTTTTGAAGGAAGCAAACGTGGACAATTTGCCGTTGAAGGAATCAACCAACTTCGTGAGCATGTAGATACTCTATTGATTATTTCAAACAACAACTTGCTTGAAATTGTTGATAAGAAAACACCGCTCTTGGAGGCTCTTAGCGAAGCGGATAACGTTCTTCGTCAAGGTGTTCAAGGGATTACCGATTTGATTACCAATCCAGGATTGATTAACCTTGACTTTGCCGATGTGAAAACAGTTATGGCAAATAAAGGGAATGCTCTCATGGGTATTGGTATCGGTAGTGGAGAAGAACGTGTGGTAGAAGCGGCGCGTAAGGCAATTTACTCTCCACTTCTTGAAACAACAATTGATGGAGCAGAAGATGTGATTGTCAACGTAACTGGTGGTCTCGATTTAACCTTGATTGAAGCTGAGGAGGCTTCACAAATTGTGAACCAGGCAGCAGGTCAAGGAGTGAACATCTGGCTCGGTACTTCAATTGATGAAAGTATGCGTGATGAAATTCGTGTAACAGTTGTCGCAACGGGTGTTCGTCAAGACCGCGTAGAGAAGGCTGTTGCTCCACAAGCTAGACCGACTACTAACTACCGTGAGACAGTGAAACCAGCTCATTCACATGGCTTTGATCGTCATTTTGATATGGCAGAAACAGCTGAATTGCCAAAACAAAATCCACGTCGTTTGGAACCAACTCAGGCATCTGCTTTTGGTGATTGGGATCTTCGCCGTGAATCGATTGTTCGTACAACAGATTCAGTCGTTTCTCCAGTTGAACGCTTTGAAGCCCCAACATCACAAGATGAAGATGAATTGGATACACCTCCATTTTTCAAAAATCGTTAAGTAAATGAATGTAAAAGAAAATACAGAACTTGTTTTTCGAGAAGTTGCAGAGGCTAGTCTGAGTGCTCATCGAGAGAGTGGTTCAGTCTCTGTCATTGCAGTTACCAAGTATGTAGATGTACCAACAGCGGAATCCTTGCTTCCGCTAGGTGTTCATCATATCGGTGAAAATCGTGTCGATAAGTTTCTGGAAAAATATGAAGCTTTAAAAGATCGAGATGTGACTTGGCATTTGATTGGTACCTTGCAAAGACGTAAGGTGAAAGATGTCATACAATTTGTCGATTATTTCCATGCCTTGGATTCAGTAAAGCTAGCGGAGGAAATCCAAAAAAGAAGTGACCGAGTCATCAAGTGTTTCCTTCAAGTAAATATTTCTAAAGAAGAAAGCAAGCACGGTTTTTCGAGAGAGGAACTGCTGGATATCTTGCCAGAGTTAGCCAGACTAGATAAGATTGAATATGTTGGTTTAATGACGATGGCACCTTTTGAGGCTAGAAGTGAGCAGTTGAAAGAAATTTTCAAGGCGACCCAAGATTTACAAAGAGAAATCCAAGAAAAACAAATTCCAAATATGCCTATGACCGAGTTAAGTATGGGAATGAGTCGTGATTATAAAGAAGCGATTCAATTCGGTTCCACCTTTGTTCGTATAGGTACAGCATTTTTTAAGTAGGAGAGAACCATGTCTTTAAAAGATAGATTCGATAGATTTATAGATTATTTTACGGAGGATGAGGATTCAAGTCTCCCTTATGAAAAAAGAGATGAGCCTGTGTTTACTCCAGTAAATTCTTCACAGGAACCGGCTCTCCCAATCACTCAAACTCCACAATCAGCTGGAACAAAGGAGAACAATATCACCAGACTTCATGCAAGACAACAGGAATTGGCAAATCAGAGTCAGCGTGCAACTGATAAGGTCATTATAGATGTTCGTTATCCTAGAAAATATGAAGACGCAACAGAAATTGTTGATTTATTGGCAGGAAACGAAAGTATCTTGATTGATTTTCAATATATGACTGAAGTGCAGGCTCGTCGTTGTTTGGATTACCTGGATGGGGCTTGCCATGTTCTAGCTGGAAGTCTGAAAAAAGTAGCTTCTACCATGTATCTGTTGACACCAGTGAATGTTATTGTGAATGTAGAAGATATTCGTTTGCCAGATGAAGATCAACAGGGTGAGTTTGATTTTGATATGAGACGAAATAGAGTACGATAATGATTTTTTTAATTCGTATGATTTATAATGCAGTGGATATTTACTCCCTGATTTTGGTAGCCTTTGCTGTCATGTCTTGGTTTCCAGGCGCCTACGAATCCAGTTTGGGTCGTTGGATTGTAGCGTTGGTAAAACCAGTGCTTGCTCCCTTGCAACGCCTGCCTTTACAGATAGCGGGCCTTGATTTATCTGTTTGGGTTGCGATTGTTTTGGTTCGATTTTTAGGAGAAAACCTAGTCCGTTTTCTGGCGATGATAGGATGAATAAAGGGATTTATCAGCATTTCTCCATAGAAGATCGTCCCTTTCTTGACAAGGGAATGGAATGGATAAAGAAGGTAGAAGATAGCTATGCTCCTTTTTTAACTCCTTTTATCAATCCTCATCAGGAGAAGCTATTAAAGATTTTGGCCAAAACCTATGGTCTTGCTTGTAGCAGTAGTGGGGAATTTGTCTCGAGTGAGTATGTTCGAGTTTTATTATACCCAGATTATTTCCAACCAGAGTTTTCAGATTTTGAAATATCTCTTCAGGAAATTGTGTATTCCAATAAATTTGAACATTTAACGCATGCTAAGATTTTAGGGACAGTCATCAATCAATTAGGGATTGAACGGAAACTTTTTGGAGATATCCTAGTAGATGAAGAACGGGCGCAGATTATGATTAATCAGCAGTTTCTTCTTCTCTTTCAAGATGGATTAAAGAAAATTGGTCGTATACCTGTTTCGCTGGAGGAACGTCCTTTCGCCGAGAAAATAGATAAGCTAGAACAGTATCGAGAACTGGATTTATCTGTGTCTAGTTTTCGATTAGATGTTCTTTTATCAAATGTTTTGAAACTATCTAGGAATCAAGCAAACCAGTTGATTGAAAAGAAACTTGTCCAAGTAAATTATCATGTGGTAGACAAATCAGATTACACTGTTCAAGTTGGAGATTTGATTAGTGTGAGAAAATTTGGTCGCTTGAGATTACTTCAAGATAAGGGACAAACGAAAAAAGAGAAGAAAAAAATAACCGTCCAGTTATTATTAAGTAAGTGAGGAATAGAATGCCAATTACATCATTAGAAATAAAGGACAAGACCTTTGGAACTCGATTCAGAGGCTTTGATCCAGAAGAAGTCGATGAATTTTTAGATATTGTGGTTCGTGATTACGAAGATCTTGTTCGTGCGAATCATGATAAAGATTTGCGTATTAAGAGTTTAGAAGAGCGTTTGTCTTACTTTGACGAAATGAAAGATTCATTGAGCCAGTCTGTATTGATTGCCCAAGACACAGCTGAGCGAGTGAAACAAGCAGCACATGAACGTTCAAACAATATCATTCATCAAGCAGAGCAGGATGCGCAACGCTTGTTGGAAGAAGCTAAATATAAGGCAAATGAGATTCTTCGTCAAGCAACAGACAATGCTAAGAAAGTTGCTGTTGAAACAGAAGAATTGAAGAATAAGAGCCGTGTCTTCCACCAACGTCTCAAATCTACAATTGAGAGTCAGTTGGCTATTGTTGAATCTTCAGACTGGGAAGATATTCTTCGCCCAACAGCTACTTATCTTCAAACCAGTGATGAAGCCTTTAAAGAAGTGGTTAGCGAGGTACTTGGAGAACCGATTCCAGCTCCAATTGAGGAAGAACCAATTGATATGACACGTCAGTTCTCTCAAGCAGAAATGGCAGAGTTACAGGCTCGTATTGAAGCAGCCAATAAAGAATTGGCTGAATTTGAAGCTCAGACTAAACAGGAAGTGGAAGCTCCAACTCCTGTAGTGGGTCCTCAAATGGAAGAAGAACCTGCTCATCCAGTTGGTCCAATGTATGAAGAGCCAGAAGTAGCTCCAGTACATCCTTCGGCTCCAACACCAGCTACAGAAACATTTGATTCAGCACCAGGATTTGAAGCACCGCAAGAATCCGTTACAATTTTATAAGAAATATTCTGAGAACAATATCTTATCCTTATATTTCCAGCGAGCAGGAGATGGTGTGAGTCCTGTAATCCCTATTGATAAGATTATCCTCTCAAAAACTCAAGTCTGAATGGAGTAAGATTTGACGTTCCCCACGTTACGGGATAAGAGGGAGAAAGACTAAATCTTTTTCCGAATAAAGGTGGTACCACGATTTTCGTCCTTTTTGGCAGTCGTGGTTTTTAATTTGTTATTATTTATAAAGGAGATACCATGAAACTCAAAGATACTCTTAATCTTGGTAAAACAGCTTTCCCAATGCGTGCAGGCCTTCCGACCAAAGAGCCAGTTTGGCAAAAGGAATGGGAAGATGCAAAACTTTACCAACGTCGTCAAGAATTGAACCAAGGAAAACCTCATTTCACCTTGCATGATGGCCCTCCATACGCGAACGGAAATATCCACGTTGGACACGCTATGAACAAGATTTCAAAAGATATCATTGTTCGCTCAAAATCTATGTCAGGTTTTTACGCACCATTTATCCCAGGTTGGGATACTCATGGTCTGCCAATCGAGCAAGTTTTGGCAAAACAAGGTGTCAAACGTAAAGAAATGGACTTGGTTGAGTACTTGAAACTTTGTCGCGAATACGCTCTTTCTCAAGTAGATAAACAACGTGAAGACTTTAAACGTTTGGGTGTTTCTGGTGACTGGGAAAATCCATATGTGACTTTGACTCCTGACTATGAAGCAGCCCAAATCCGTGTATTTGGTGAGATGGCTAATAAAGGCTATATCTACCGTGGTGCCAAGCCAGTTTACTGGTCTTGGTCATCTGAGTCAGCCCTTGCTGAAGCGGAGATTGAATACCATGACTTGGTTTCAACTTCCCTTTACTATGCCAACAAGGTAAAAGAAGGAAAAGGTGCCCTTGATACAGACACTTATATCGTTGTTTGGACAACGACTCCATTTACCATCACAGCTTCTCGTGGTTTGACGGTTGGAGCAGATATTGATTACGTTTTAGTTCAACCTGCTGGTGAAACTCGTAAGTTTGTCGTTGCTGCAGAATTGTTGACTAGCTTGTCTGAGAAATTTGGTTGGGCTGATGTTCAAGTGTTGGCAACTTACCGTGGTCAAGAACTCAACCACATCGTGACAGAACACCCATGGGATACTGCAGTAGATGAGCTCGTTATCCTTGGTGACCACGTTACCACTGACTCTGGTACTGGTATCGTCCATACAGCCCCTGGTTTTGGTGAGGACGACTACAATGTTGGTATTGCTAATGGTCTTGAAGTCGCAGTGACTGTTGACGAACGTGGTATCATGATGAAGAATGCTGGTCCTGAGTTTGAAGGTCAATTCTATGACAAGGTAGTTCCAACTGTTATTGAAAAACTTGGTAACCTCCTTCTTGCCCAAGAAGAAATTTCTCACTCATACCCATTTGACTGGCGTACTAAGAAACCAATCATCTGGCGTGCAGTTCCACAATGGTTTGCTTCTGTATCAAAATTCCGTCAAGAAATCTTGGATGAAATTGAAAAAGTGAAATTCCACTCAGAATGGGGTAAAGTCCGTCTTTACAATATGATTCGTGACCGTGGCGACTGGGTTATCTCTCGTCAACGTGCTTGGGGTGTTCCACTTCCAATTTTCTACGCTGAAGATGGTACAGCGATTATGACTGCTGAAACGATTGAGCATGTAGCTCAACTCTTTGAGGAAAATGGTTCAAGCATTTGGTGGGAACGTGATGCTAAGGACCTCTTGCCAGAAGGATTTACTCATCCAGGCTCACCAAATGGTGAGTTCAAGAAAGAAACAGACATCATGGACGTTTGGTTTGACTCAGGTTCATCATGGAATGGAGTTGTAGTAAATCGTCCAGAGTTGACTTACCCAGCAGACCTTTACCTAGAAGGTTCTGACCAATACCGCGGTTGGTTCAACTCTTCACTCATCACATCAGTTGCTAACCATGGCGTAGCACCTTACAAACAAATTCTGTCACAAGGATTTGCCCTTGATGGTAAAGGTGAGAAGATGTCTAAATCTCTTGGAAATACCATTGCTCCAAGCGATGTTGAAAAACAATTTGGTGCAGAAATCTTGCGTCTCTGGGTAACAAGTGTTGACTCAAGCAATGACGTACGTATCTCTATGGATATCTTGAGCCAAGTCTCTGAAACTTACCGTAAGATTCGTAACACCCTTCGTTTCTTGATTGCCAATACATCTGACTTTAACCCAGCTCAAGATACAGTCGCTTACGATGAGCTTCGTTCAGTTGATAAGTACATGACGATTCGCTTTAACCAGCTTGTCAAGACCATTCGTGATGCCTATGCAGACTTTGAATTCTTGACAATCTACAAGGCCTTGGTGAACTTTATCAACGTTGATTTATCAGCCTTCTACCTTGATTTTGCCAAAGATGTTGTTTATATCGAAGGTGCCAAATCACTCGAACGCCGTCAAATGCAGACTGTTTTCTATGACATTCTTGTGAAAATCACCAAACTCTTGACACCAATCCTTCCTCACACTGCGGAAGAAATCTGGTCATACCTTGAGTTTGAAGCAGAAGACTTCGTTCAATTGTCAGAATTGCCAGAAGCGGAAACTTTTGCTAATCAAGAAGAAATCTTGGATACATGGGCAGCCT
Organism: Streptococcus sp. 79; assembly: GCF_013277425.1. Classification (NCBI taxonomy): domain Bacteria; kingdom Bacillati; phylum Bacillota; class Bacilli; order Lactobacillales; family Streptococcaceae; genus Streptococcus; species Streptococcus sp. 79. The sequence continues at coordinate 17,496 of NZ_VMMW01000045.1, read as the reverse complement.
TCATGGACTTCCGTGGACAAGCTCAAAAAGCCTTGGAAGAAGCTCGTAATGCAAAAGTTATCGGTAAATCACTTGAAGCACACTTGACAGTTTATCCAAATGAAGTTGTGAAAACTCTACTCGAAGCAGTAAACAGCAATGTAGCTCAACTTTTGATTGTGTCTGAATTGACCATCGCAGAAGGACCAGCTCCAGAAGCTGCCCTTAGCTTCGAAGATGTCGCCTTCACAGTTGAACGTGCTGCAGGCCAAGTATGTGACCGTTGCCGTCGCACCGACCCAACAACAGCAGAACGCACCTACCAGGCAGTCATCTGTGACCACTGTGCAAGCATCGTAGAAGAAAACTTTGCGGACGCAGTCGCAGAAGGATTTGAAGAGAAGTAAGGTTGTTGTCTGATACTAAGAAGGAAAAGGATTGCCAAACAGTCCTTTCCTTTTTGGTTATGACTAGCTTTTTTGTGAAAAATTGTGTAAAATAGAATAGATAAACGAGGGGAAACCTCGGAAAATTTAAAGGAGAATCCATCTAATGGTAAAATTGGTTTTTGCTCGCCACGGTGAGTCTGAATGGAACAAAGCTAACCTTTTCACTGGTTGGGCTGATGTTGATTTGTCTGAAAAAGGTACACAACAAGCGATTGACGCTGGTAAATTGATCAAAGAAGCTGGTATCGAATTTGACCAAGCTTACACTTCAGTATTGAAACGTGCGATCAAAACAACGAACTTGGCTCTTGAAGCTTCTGACCAATTGTGGGTTCCAGTTGAAAAATCATGGCGCCTGAACGAACGTCACTACGGTGGTTTGACTGGTAAAAACAAAGCTGAAGCTGCTGAGCAATTTGGTGATGAGCAAGTTCACATCTGGCGTCGTTCATACGATGTATTGCCTCCAAACATGGACCGTGATGATGAGCACTCAGCTCACACAGACCGTCGTTACGCTTCACTTGACGACTCAGTAATCCCAGATGCTGAAAACTTGAAAGTGACTTTGGAACGTGCCCTTCCTTTCTGGGAAGATAAAATCGCTCCAGCTCTTAAAGATGGTAAAAACGTATTCGTAGGAGCTCACGGTAACTCAATCCGTGCCCTTGTAAAACACATCAAAGGTTTGTCAGATGACGAGATCATGGACGTGGAAATCCCTAACTTCCCACCATTGGTATTCGAATTCGACGAAAAATTGAACGTTGTTTCTGAATACTACCTTGGAAAATAAAAAAATGTAAGTCTAGAATTGATTTCTAGGCTTTTTGTTTTTGTTCCCAGTTTCCAATGGCTTGAAAAAGCGTTATAATGGTAGTAGGAAGTAATTTGTTTGAGAGAGGGTGGGTCTGATGGCTTATATTGAGATGAAACACTGTTACAAGCGTTATCAGGTTGGGGACACGGAGATTGTGGCCAATCGTGATGTGAATTTTGAGATTGAGAAGGGTGAATTGGTTATTATTCTAGGTGCGTCTGGTGCAGGCAAGTCAACGGTTCTTAACCTTCTTGGGGGAATGGATACCAATGATGAAGGGGAAATCTGGATTGATGGTGCCAATATTGCAGACTATAGTTCCCACCAGAGAACCAATTACCGTAGAAATGATGTCGGGTTTGTTTTTCAGTTTTATAATCTAGTTTCCAATCTAACCGCTAAGGAAAATGTGGAGTTGGCTTCAGAAATCGTGACGGATGCCTTGGATCCTGAGCAGGTCTTGACAGATGTAGGTCTGACTCATCGTCTCAATAATTTTCCAGCCCAGCTTTCTGGAGGGGAGCAACAGCGAGTCTCCATTGCACGCGCAGTAGCTAAAAATCCTAAAATTCTCCTTTGTGATGAACCGACAGGCGCTTTGGATTATCAGACGGGCAAGCAGGTTTTGAAAATTCTGCAAGACATGTCTCGTCAAAAGGGAGCGACGGTAATCATCGTGACTCACAATGGAGCTTTGGCGCCCATTGCGGATCGCGTGATTCATATGCACGATGCCAGTGTCAAGGATGTGGTGCTCAACCAGCATCCTCAGGATATCGACAGTTTGGAGTACTAGTATGATCAAGCGAAAGACTTATTGGAAGGACTTAATTCAGTCCTTCACAGGCTCCAAGGGACGTTTTTTATCCATCTTGACCTTGATGATGTTGGGGTCTCTAGCCCTAGTAGGTCTCAAAGTAACCAGTCCCAATATGGAGGCGACAGCTAATGCTTATTTAATAAATGCTCAAACCTTGGATTTAGCAGTTATGTCTAATTATGGTTTGGATCAAGCCGATCAAGAAGAACTAGAACAGACTCAGGGTGCAGAGGTCGAGTTTGGCTATTTGACAGATGTGACTATGGAGAATGGGCAGGATGCCATTCGGCTGTACTCCAAACCAGAGCGAATTTCAACCTTTCAGCTAAGAGAGGGACGACTTCCTCAGTCAGACAAGGAAATCGCTTTGGCCACTCATTTGCAAGGCCAATACAGCGTGGGACAGGAGATTAGTTTTAAAGAAAAAGAAGAGGGTCATTCCCCTTTAAAAGACCATACTTATACCATTACTGGTTTTGTGGATTCAGCTGAAATCCTCTCCCAGCGAGATATGGGCTACGCAGGAAGTGGAAGTGGGACTCTGACAGCCTATGGGGTGATTTTACCTAGTCAGTTTGATCAGAAAGTCTACAATATAGCTCGTTTGAAATATCAAGATTTAGCAGGATTAAATGCTTTTTCAGCAGCTTATGAACAGAAATCCAAGCAACATCAGGAAGAACTTGAACAAGTTCTATCTGATAATGGCAAGGCACGTCTACAACTCTTGAGAAAAGAAGGACAAGAGTCTCTAGACAAAGGCAAAGAAACCCTTGATAAGGCTGAGACTAATCTGCAGGAAGGCCAGCGTCGTTTAGCAGCTGCTCAAGCTCGTTTACAGGCTCAGGAAAGTCAACTAGCCTTGCTTCCTCAAGCTCAGAGAGAGCTGGCTAGTGCTCAACTTACCCAAGCTAAGCAGGAATTGGGTAAAGAAGAGGATAGACTAAAGCAGGCTGAACAAAATCTAGCCCAAGAAAAGGAAAAACTAGAAAAACATCAGCAAGCCTTGGATGATTTGGCTGAGCCCAAGTATCAAGTCTATAATCGTCAGACCATGCCTGGAGGTCAAGGCTACCTCATGTATAGTAATGCTTCAGCCAGTATTCGGGCAGTGGGCAATATCTTTCCTGTAGTGCTTTATGCCGTAGCAGCTATGGTGACCTTTACCACCATGACTCGTTTTGTGGATGAAGAGCGAACTCATGCAGGGATTTTTAAGGCCTTGGGCTATCGTAGCAAGGATATTATTGCCAAGTTTCTCCTTTACGGTCTAGTAGCTGGGACTGTCGGAACGGCTCTAGGCAGTATCCTTGGCCATTATTTACTAGCCGGTGTGATTTCAAGTGTCATTACAAAAGGCATGGTGGTGGGAGAAACCCAGATTCAGATCTATTGGACCTATAGCTTACTGGCTCTTGTCTTGAGTTGGTTGGCAAGTGTGTTACCAGCCTACTTGGTAGCTAGTAGAGAACTTCATGACGAAGCAGCCCAGCTTTTATTGCCTAAACCTCCTGTTAAAGGAGCTAAAATCTTACTGGAGCGCATCGGTTTTATTTGGCGTCGTCTCAGTTTTACTCATAAGGTGACAGCCCGCAATATCTTTCGTTATAAGCAGCGGATGTTGATGACGATCTTTGGTGTGGCAGGTTCTGTAGCTCTGCTTTTTGCAGGTTTGGGAATCCAATCCTCTGTAGCAGGAGTTCCTTCTAAACAGTTTCAACAAATCCAACAGTATCAAATGATTGTCTCTGAAAATCCTAGTGCGACCAATCAAGACAAGGCAGAGTTGGAAGAAGTGTTGAAAGAGCAAGATATCCAAGCTTATCAGAAAATCTATTCTAAAACGCTAGACAAGGATTTCAAAGGTAAGGCTGGTCTTCAAACCATTACCCTTATGATGACAGAGAAAGAAGATTTGACGCCCTTTATCCATCTGCAACATCATCAGCAGGAGCTGATATTAAAAGATGGCGTCGTTATCACGGATAAACTCGCCCAGCTGGCAGGTGTCAAGGTTGGGCAGACTCTAGAAATTGAAGGTAAGAAGCTAAAGGTCGCTGCTATTGCTGAGAACTACGTTGGGCACTTTATTTATATGAGTCAGGCTAGCTATGAGCAACTTTACGGACAGCTACCCCAAGCTAACACTTATCTGGTTACGCTAAAGGATTCTAGTGCGCCTAGTATCGAAAGTCAGGCAGGCTTGCTTATGAATCAATCTGCGGTGTCCAGTGTTGTTCAAAATGCTTCAGCCATTCGCCTCTTTGACTCCGTCGCCAGCTCACTCAATCAGACCATGACCATCTTGGTCATCGTATCGGTTCTGTTGGCTATTGTTATCCTCTACAATCTGACCAATATCAACGTGGCTGAGAGAATCCGTGAACTCTCCACTATCAAGGTTCGCGGTTTTCATAATAATGAAGTTACCCTCTACATTTATCGTGAGACGATTGTGCTGTCCCTTGTGGGAATCGTACTTGGTTTGGTATCTGGTTTCTATTTACACCAATTTTTGATTCAAATGATTTCGCCTGCGACTATTCTCTTTTATCCGCAGGTAGGCTGGGAAGTCTATGTAATCCCAGTGGCAGCAGTAAGCACCATTTTAACCTTGCTTGGTTTCTTTGTCAATTATCATCTGAGAAAGGTTGATATGCTTGAAGCCTTGAAATCTGTAGAGTAATACTCAATGAAAATCAAAGAACAAACTAGGAAGCTAGCAGCAGGTTGCTCAAAGCACGCTTTGAGGTTGCAGATAAAGCTGACGTAGTTTGAAGAGATTTTCGAAGAGTATTAGCTGATTGAACTTATATTTACTCGTAAACAAAAATCCTCCGTTTCAAAGAGTAGGGAACTCTTTGTGACAGAGGATTTTTTCTATAGGGCTTTAGCAGCTGCAATTGCAGCTTCGAAGTTTGGTTCAGAGTTGATATTGTCCACGTATTCAACATAGCGAATAGTGTTGTCAGTATCGAGGACAAAGACTGCGCGTGCCAATAGGTGCCACTCATTGATTAAGAGGGCATAGTCACGTCCAAAGGAATGGTCGAAATAGTCTGAGAGCATGATGGCATTTTCAATACCTTCAGCACCGCACCAACGTTTTTGGGCAAAAGGTAGGTCCATGGAAACAGTCAAGACAACCGTATTGTCCAGTCCAGCCAGTTCTTGGTTAAAGCGACGCGTTTGAGTTGAGCAGATGCCTGTATCGATAGAAGGCACGACACTCAAGACTTTTTTCTTGCCATCAAAATCAGCCAGAGATTTTTTAGAAAGGTCTGTTGTAGTGAGAGAAAAATCAAGCGCCTTGTCGCCGACTTGTAGTTGTTTACCTGTAAAGCTCACAGGATTTCCGAGAAAAGTTACCATAAGATACTCCAATCTTTTTTCTTCCATTGTAGCTGAAACAGTCGAAATTTTCCAATGATTTGACCGGAAATGTGTGCATAGAAAAAAACGCCAGTTCATGTGAGAATGACGTTTTTCATTGAGTATTATTTTGCCAATCCTTCAGCAATCTTGTCAAGGTTGTATTTCATCATGCTGTAGTAGCTGTCGCCTTCTTTACCTTGTTCTGCGATAGAGTCAGTAAAGATTTGTGCGTAGATTGGGATGTTTGTGTCTTGAGAAACAGTTTTCATTGGACGGTCATCCACACTTGATTCTACAAAGAGTGATGGAACTTTTGTTTGGCGAAGTTTTTCAACCAAGGTCTTGATTTGTTCAGGTGTTCCTTCTTCTTCAGTATTGATTTCCCAGATGTAAGCACTTGGGACACCATAGGCTTTAGAGAAGTATTTGAATGCTCCTTCGCTAGTTACAATGAGTTTCTTTTCAGCAGGGATGTTATTAAATTTATCCTTACTTTCTTTATCAAGTTTGTCTAACTTATCAGTATATTCTTTGAGATTTTTTTCATAGAATTCTTTGTTGTTAGGGTCTTTGGCGCTCAATTGTTTGGCGATATTTTTAGCAAAGATAATCCCATTTTCAAGGTTGAGCCAAGCGTGTGGGTCTTCTTTACCTTTTTCATTTTTTCCTTCAAGGTAGATAACATCAACACCTTCACTGACTGCAAAGTAGTCTTTGTTTTCAGTTTTCTTAGCGTTTTCTACCAATTTGGTAAACCAAGCATTGCCACCTGTTTCAAGGTTGATACCGTTATAGAAAATGAGGTCTGCCTCAGAAGTTTTCTTAACATCTTCAGGAAGTGGTTCGTATTCGTGTGGGTCTTGCCCAATCGGAACGATACTATGAAGATCAATTTTGTCACCAGCAATATTTTTAGTAATATCAGCGATGATTGAGTTTGTAGCAACAACTTTTAGTTTTTGACCAGAAGCTGCATCTTTTTTTCCGCTAGCACATGCTACAAGAGCAATAACGGAAAGAAAGAGAACGAGTAATGTACCTAATTTTTTCATTAGATCCTCCAATTTATTATTGGGGCTTTGCCCCTTATTTTAACAAATGTTTATTTTTCAGTTTCAAATATCGTTGTTTGGGAGCGATAAAGAAGCTAATGAGAAAGAAACTAGCAGCTGTAAGCACGATACTAGAACCTGCCGCAACATTAAAACTATAGCCAATAAAGAGTCCCAAAACTGAAGCTGTCGCTCCAAAGGTTGAGGAAAGGAAAATCATACTTTTCAGACTATTAGCATACAGATAAGCAGTTGCAGCTGGGGTAATCAGCATGGCTACAATCAGGATAGTTCCGACACTTTGCATGGCTGTCACAGACACGAGAGTCAAGAGTACCATGAGAAGGTAGTGATAGAAATTGACAGGCATTCCCATGGCTTTAGCCAAGAGTTCATCAAAGGAAGTTATCAAGAGTTGCTTGAAGAAAATCCAGATTAACAAGAGAATGGCTACCCCCACACCCATAGTAATAAACATATCCGTATCTTGGACGGCTAGGATATTACCAAAAAGGATATGGAAAAGGTCAGTTGAACTTTTAGCGACACTAATCAAGATGATACCGAGGGCTAAGAAAGAAGAAAAGGTAATGCCGATGGCGGTATCGCTTTTGATAATCGAGTTTCCCTTGATGTAGGTAATGATGATGGCAGCTAGCAGTCCAAAGACAATGGCTCCGATAAAGAAGTCAAGGCCCAAGATGAAGGAGAGGGCTACACCTGGCAAGACAGCATGTGAAATAGCATCTCCCATGAGTGACATCCCGCGTAGAATGATGAAACATCCCACAGCTCCAGCTACGACCCCGACGACAATGGCTGTTATCAAGGCATTTTGTAAGAAATGGAATTTTTGCAATCCATCGATAAATTCTGCAATCATAGGTCACCTCCATTGAAAAAGAGTCGATTACCGTAAGCTTCTTTGAGATTGGCTTCAGTAAAGGTTTCTTTGGTTGGACCAAAGGCAATCACTTCTCGATTGACAAGCAAGACTTGATCGAAGTAGTGGGGAACCTTGCTGAGGTCGTGGTGGACGATGAGAACCGTCTTCCCAGCTTTTTTCAGATCTCTCAGCGTATTCATGATGATTTCCTCACTGACAGAGTCAATCCCAACAAAGGGTTCATCCAAGAGGATATAGTCGGCTTCCTGTACCAAACATCTGGCAATCAAGACCCGCTGGAATTGACCTCCAGACAGTTGACTGATTTGCCGTTCAGCGTAGTCAGCTAGGCCGACGATTTCAAGGGCTTCTTTCACTTTCTTCCAATGTTTAGCCTTTAAACTTCGAAAGAGAGGGATAGAGGGAAAGAGTCCTAACGAGACGCATTCCTTGACCTTGATGGGAAAGTTGTAGTCGATATTGATCTTTTGTTCGACATAGGCAATTCGGTGTAAGGATTTTTTAACTTCCTTGTCATCGAGAAATGCCTGACCTTGATGTGGGATAATTCCCAGCATACCTTTTAATAATGTTGATTTTCCAGCACCGTTTGGGCCAATGATACCTGTAATTGTTGATCCATGGAGCACTAGTGAAATATCCTTAAGTGCCAACGTTTCTTTGTAGGAGACACTGAGGTTTTCGATACGTATCATAAACTTGTATTCCTCCTTACTCTTAATATACCTTAAAAAAAAAATTAAGTCAAGTTAATTTTTGAAAAAATTAAAATAAGTCATTAAAAAATCTTTACACATCACACAAGGGAATCAATATATAGTGGATTGAATTTGGAATAGTCCACCGAGTTTTTTAAAACATTGTTAGAAATTCAAAGTAAATTATAAAAATGCCTTAGAAGCAGCATTGTACTACTCCAGCTCCAACTAACTCTATTTTGCTATATATTTAGTAGGAGGTCTAATAAAACGCATAATCTCAAGGTTTATACACCTGATATTATGCGTTTTTATGATTTTAAAGATTCTTTAATTAGATTTACTATCTGTACTTCAAAAAGTGTTTTAATCTATCCATGGATAACCCCTTAGTTTACCCTTTGATTTTTGTTGAGTATGAGCGATTCTTTGATGAATTATTTTGAATCAGTATATCACACTTTAAACATCAATAGTTTTTACTTTTGGTTAATGGACTAAAGTAACTAAATCCCCCTGCAAGAAATCTTATAGTACCTGCTAATATTAGAATACTTATGATAGTTAAGTTATGTGAAACAAGTATCCCTCCAAGGTATGCTCCTAAGGGGATAGAAGCAAATGAGATCATTCTAGTAATACTAACAACACGTCCCAACATTTCTTTTTTGACAACTTTTTGTCGTAACGTAAAATATGTAATGGCATTGATATTGCCAAACATATTACTCAAACCTAAAAATACTCCCATATATATATATAGTTTGTGTTAATTGATAGCAACATAGTAGATAGACCAGCTAGCATTGTACTGATGGAGAGGATTTTTCCATATCTAAACTTTTTAATTAATTCAGGGGCAAGAATAGCACCTAATATAGCTCCTACACCAGCTATTGAGAGTATTAATCCATAGTGAAAGGAGGTATAGCCTAGAACATCTGTAATATAGTAAACTAAGTTGGCCTGAAATATATGAATGGCAAAGTTTGTTCCAAAAAAAAGAATAGCTCCACTTAGGATGATTTTATCATTTTTTACATAGTGCAAACCAATAGATATTGTTTTAGAAAGACTCTCTTTTTTAGAGATATTTACTAGTGTATTTTCTGGAGTTTTTATGAAGAGAATTAATAGGCTGGCAATTAAAAAGGTAAGAGCATTGACCCATAAAACTTTAGCTGGATTAATAAGTAATAGAACAGAACCACTAATCATAGGACCAATAAGATTTAATGTATTGTCAATAAGTTGGATTCCTGAATTGGCTTTTGATAGCTGATTGTCTGTTACAATCTGTGGTAACAAGCTTTGAAATGCTGGGTGGACTAATGGCTCTGTAGAGGAGAGCAGGAAGGTTAAAATATAAATTAAGAGTAAGAGTATATTATCATTTTTAAAAGATATTATTAGCAAACTTAGAATGACTAATGAGATTAAATGACATATTGAAATGATATATACTTTTTTGAATTTATCTGCTAATATACCTCCTACTAGAGAAAATAAAATCCATGGTAAAAATGAAATACCGTATAGAGTAGCCATATGAAATGGAGATCCTGTTTTCTCAAATACTAGCAAAGGTAGAGCTAATTTTCTTAGCCAATCACCAAAGTTGGATACAAGAAATGTTAGCCACAATATTTTGTAATTTCTATTCAATAATATTACCTCCACGACAGGTTATACAATTGGGATCTATATGCCAATGCTCGGCTATTTTTGTAGTCATTGTATTCATATCTATAGATTTTAATTGGCCTACAGTAGTTAATTCACCGATACCAGTGATATATTTTGTAACTTCTGAACAAATGATACCAGTTGCTACAGATACTAGAGGAGCTATGGCAGTATTGTCACCAACTAAATTTAAACGAGTTCTTTCTTCAAGGATTAGGTGAGAAATAGGGTGTTCTTTTTGGATAGTATTTCTCCAACAATCTATGCATCCAGATATTTTGGGGATAATAGTATATTGCAGGGCTCGTTGCTCTTCTAAACCTGCACAAAATAAAGGAATATTCAGCTTTACTATAGCTTCATTTACCCATCTTGCTAGTTTGATTTTAGGTCTATCCGCAACTAGTATTAAGCAGTCGAATCCTCGGAATGATTCAACAATATCTTCAGATGAATTGATTTTCTTTTCATCAACAGTAAATTTTATTTGAGGATTAAATTCATAGATGCGTTGTTTTGCTATACTTGCTTTACTCTTTCCTATATCATCAAAGTTATATAAAATTTGTCTATTTAAATTAGATATATCAACGACATCAAATTCAACAGCTTTTATTTCTCCTATACCTAAGCCAGCTAAGTCATATATAATGTGAGAGCCTAATCCGCCTAATCCAATAATTCCAATTTTTGAATCAATTAATTTTTTTTGAGAAATATATTTATTTTCACTTAAAGTTGCGTAAGATGAAAAAAGTTGATGTTTCTGTGATAACGTTCTAATTCATACTTGAATAATATTTTAGAACCAGTAAGATTTAAATCCTCGATAAATCGTTCTTTACTGATTTCATCAATAGCTTCCATTACATCAGATGGTGATAGTTCACTGTAGGTTTCTGAAACTTCTCTTATGATTTTTTCGACGGTATTAATTCCATCCATTTTTTTGAGCATGTATTCAATAGCTCCGCTAGGGTCTTCATATTCTGTAATTTCTCCAACCCCACCTATATAGACCGATCCGTCTTTATATACTACTGGGTAAGCCTTTTTTAGTTTTGGACGAGCTTTTAGTAGATCCATTATATCTCCTTATATCAATTAAAAGAAAAGGTAACTAGAGAAAGTCTAGTTACCAGCCTCGGTGAAGAAAGTATTACTATCCTTCTACTGCGATTCCTGCAATACTTACAGAATGAACACGTTTTTGCTTAAGCATAAAATCTACCTCCTAATATTTAAATTTCAAGTAGCAAAGCTATGAGATAGATAGAATTTTATCATTTTATATATTTTTTGTCAATTCATTTTTCAGACAATTAATTTTTTTGTGAATTTTTAAAAAATTTTTAAAAAATTGAAATACTAACTGAAAAATGATAGAAAAGGAAAGTTCATTTTTAATTGCATTCCCTAGTGATTTTTGTTAAGATAAAGACAAATACAAATGAAAGCGAGAACAAGATGACACGTTATCAAGATGATTTTTATGATGCTATCAATGGAGAATGGCAACAGACAGCTGAAATTCCAGCAGATAAGTCTCAAACGGGAGGTTTTGTTGATTTAGATCAGGAAATTGAAGACTTGATGCTGGCGACAACAGACAAGTGGTTAGCAGGTGAAGAGGTGCCTGAGGATGCTATCTTGGCAAACTTTGTCAAATACCACCGCCTAGTTCGTGATTTTGACAAGAGAGAAGCTGACGGTATCACACCTGTCTTACCACTCCTTAAAGAATTCCAAGAATTGGAGACTTTTGCGGATTTTACAGCTAAACTAGCAGAGTTTGAGCTTGCAGGAAAACCAAACTTCCTTCCTTTTGGTGTATCGCCAGACTTTATGGATGCTAGAATCAATGTTCTATGGGCTAGCGCTCCAAGCACAATCTTGCCAGATACGACCTACTATGCAGAAGAGCATCCTCAGCGCGAAGAGCTCTTGACTCTTTGGAAAGAAAGCAGCGCAAATCTCCTCAAGGCTTATGATTTCTCTGATGAAGAAATTGAAGACTTGCTAGAAAAAAGACTTGAATTGGACCGCCGAGTTGCGGCAGTGGTGCTCTCTAATGAAGAAGGTTCAGAATATGCCAAGCTTTACCATCCATATTCTTACGAAGATTTCAAGAAATTCGCGCCTGCTCTACCTTTGAATGACTTCTTCCAAGCTGTTCTTGGACAAGTACCAGACAAGGTTATTGTAGACGAGGAACGTTTCTGGCAAGCAGCAGATCAATTCTATAGTGAAGAGGCTTGGCCTCTTCTCAAAGCAAACTTAATTTTAAGTGTAGTCAATCTTTCAACCAGCTATTTAACAGAGGATATCCGTGTTTTGTCTGGTGCCTACAGCCGTGCCCTTTCTGGAGTTCCAGAGGCAAAAGATAAGGTCAAAGCAGCTTATCATCTAGCACAGGAACCTTTCAAGCAAGCCCTGGGTCTTTGGTACGCCCGTGAGAAGTTCTCTCCAGAAGCCAAGGCGGATGTGGAGAAAAAAGTGGCAACCATGATTGATGTCTATAAGGAGCGTCTGCTTAAGAATGACTGGCTCACTCCAGAAACCTGTAAACAGGCTATCGTGAAGCTCAATGTGATCAAACCTTATATTGGCTATCCAGAAGAATTGCCTGCACGTTACAAGGATAAGGTGGTGAATGAAACTGCCAGTCTTTTTGAGAATGCTCTAGCCTTTGCGCGTGTGGAAATCAAGCACAGTTGGAGCAAGTGGAACCAACCTGTAGACTACAAAGAATGGGGCATGCCTGCTCATATGGTCAATGCCTACTACAATCCACAGAAGAACCTGATTGTCTTTCCAGCAGCTATTTTACAAGCACCTTTCTATGACTTGCATCAGTCATCTTCTGCTAACTACGGTGGTATTGGGGCAGTTATTGCCCATGAAATTTCCCACGCCTTTGATACCAATGGAGCTTCCTTTGATGAAAATGGTAGCCTCAAGGATTGGTGGACAGAGAGCGACTATGCTGCCTTCAAGGAGAAAACACAAAAAGTTATTGACCAGTTTGATGGACAAGATTCTTATGGAGCAACCATTAACGGTAAATTGACTGTATCAGAAAACGTGGCTGACTTGGGAGGAATCGCAGCAGCGCTTGAAGCAGCTAAGAGAGAAGCAGACTTCTCAGCAGAAGAGTTCTTCTACAACTTCGGTCGCATCTGGCGCATGAAAGGTCGTCCAGAATTTATGAAACTTTTGGCTAGTGTCGATGTGCACGCGCCAGCCAAACTTCGTGTCAATGTACAAGTGCCAAACTTCGATGATTTCTTTACAACCTATGATGTCAAAGAAGGTGACGGAATGTGGCGTTCACCAGAAGAGCGCGTGATTATTTGGTAATACAAAGAGACAAGTAAAACTCCTATAATTACACCTTCCCTATCTATGTACACCCTAAAAAGTTAGATAGAATAATCTAGCTTTTGGGGTGTAGTTCATAGGGATTATGAAATTGAAGTCTTTTCTTATTTTAAAATTCATAGTAAAATATCCCTCTGTATCAAGATAACAGGAGGATTTTTATGTCTCAAAAGACTATCAACATAGGCTACGCCCGTGTATCTACTCATAAGCAAGACCTAGGATTGAAAGTGCAAATCGAAGCTCTCAAACATTGCGATAAACTTTTTATAGAAAAGGAATCTGGTGCAAATAACACTCGTCCTGAACTTACAAAAGCCTTAAAACTGGCCTCTGACTTTTCGAAAGATGGCAAGCAGGTTACTTTCACTATCTATAAGTTAGATAGACTGACTCGATCTATGTTTAAGCTACTAGAACTTATTGAACAATTTAATGAATATCATATTCAGCTAGTCAGTTTGCATGAAAAACTAGAAACAGACTCTCTTATTGGCAGGTTACTTTGCGTCATTTTAGGCTTTGTGGCAGAAAATGAGCTGGAAAATCTGAGGTTTCGCACAAAAGAAGGACTTCGAAAAGCTAAGGAAAATGGTGTTAGATTAGGAGCAAAACGGATTTCAAAAGAAAAGGAGGAGCGGATACTTAACAAATATCTACATTCAAATATAAGCATACGTAATATTGCAAAAGCTGAACAAATTTCTACATCAACCCTATATAAAGTGTTAGAACGCAATAAAGTGGCGAACAATCGTCAAAAAAAAACGGAAAATCATTGCTAAAAATAGGGAAAAATGGTAGAATGAAGCTGTAAATTTGTTTCGATTAACGACCGTTTGATGAAACAGTCAAAACAACAATATGAATATTTAAAAAATACGAGTTTAACAGTGTTTTTAACCTGTATTAGACTGGTATTTTTTGTGTATCGTTTAACGGTCGTTACGCGATACACTTAGTTCCCTATCTCTAAAGTAGTTAGCGAGCTTATGGTAACAAAAAATTTAAAAATTATTAAGATATGTAATAGTGTAATAGCTGTATTGTTCAGTTAATGGATAAAGGTTCATTTAAGGCTTCTATCAAGAACATTAAATGTTTAGAGAATGAGTTGGCTCAAAATTTTGCTTTTGTGGTCTTGAAAGGAAGTTGATTTTGTTATTTTATAAGCCTAAAAAGGCAATTTTACATTCCCAAGGAGGAAAAATTATGAATAAACTAACTAAACTAGGTATTGTCACTTTCTCTGCTGTAACTCTTAGTGCTGCCGTGCCAACTTTGGTGCGTGCCGAGGAAAACGTTGCGCCGCAGCCAAATGTTGCTGCTAAACCTAATGTTGCTCAACCAACACCTGCACCAAAACCTAATGGTAGCTGGGTTGATTTCAGTATGCTCGACCCAATCGCTAAACCAAAACCAAAGCTAGACAAAGAAGTTTCAAAACCTGCTGAAAAGCCAGTAGAAGAGCCCGCTCCTGTCGAAAAACCTTCGACCGAGGGCAACATTCTTGCAAACGGAGCAGATGAGGCTATCGCAGAGGACAAGAAAAATGCTGAGATCGAGAAAAAATACAACGTCGATCCAACCAATCAGCTACCCGAGCCAGGTCTACCAATCATAACACCTGAGCCAGAACAACCTATAACAGATTCTAAAGAGATGAAGAAGATGGTAGCAGAGGATTTAGCCTATAAGAAAGGAGCAGCTAAGACTCAAGAAGAGTACAATAAACTGATAGCTGAGGCTAATGAGAAGCTTTGGGCTGCTGACGGAGTTGATATGGATGAACTGATCCATAGACCAATCCCAGAAAAACCTGGAGCCGTGCCAGCATTCTCAGATATAAGCGTTCGAAAATATGAAATCCAAGCAGATTTCTTAGATGCTGATCTTGTCCAAAAACATGGATACACTACTGAATCAAGAATTGATAGTCCAAAACAAGCAGAAGTTAGCTCTACATGGAACGTACATGACAAAGATAGCGCAGATGGAATACTAACAGCAAAAAAATTCTCCGACTACACTTTTAGCCACGTTGTAAAAGCCGCTGCAGATCATCCAGATATTGATCCAGATCCAAAGGTTGTCAGAGTTAGTTATGATGCAGCCTATGCTTTGCGTGGTTCTGGTTACAAAAATGGTAAAGGAGATAATCTTTTCCGCTACTATTTTATTTACACTAAAAATAAACCAGTAGAAGAAAAACCGAAAGATCCGCAACCAGCGGAAACGGAAAAACCTGCTGAAGTTTCGAAACCAGCGGAGACAGTTGAACCAACTGTGCAGCCGAAACCAGCTGAGAACAAGCCGGTTAAAACTCCAATTCCGAATCCAAAACCAGCAGAAAACCCTCAACCAGAGGTTAAACCAGCAGAGCAACCACAACCAGCTAACTCAGTGAAACCAGCTGAAAATGCTGGATTGCCAAAGATTCCTTATCGAACTAACAATCCAAAACGTTGGTTTAACGGAGCAGGTCGCCCTACTCTAACAACAAACGACCTTGCTGCTCCACTTCCTGCTGAAAATGTAGAAAAAACCTCTTATGGTTGGTGGACAGCTGAACCAGACTTGCTTCATGCAGGATCTCATATAAAAGTAAATACTTTTAATTCGAATTTCAATAATCCGATGTTCGAAAACGGTAAAGAGATAAAATTTAAAGGTAGCGGATTTGGAGATATGGACAGTAGGTTTAAACCTGCTCTTGTTCGAGTAAAAGTTCCAGAGTTAGAAGGAATGAACTACGAAGCTTATACAATCTTCTATGAAGTTCCTAATAAAAATGGAAATCCAACTTACGGAACAAATCGAACTCTCCAAGGTGGTGGCATCTCTTTAACTATCAAATCAAAAGAGAAGAAAGAAGATATTCAGGTTTATACATTAACTAAGGATAGAAAACTGGAAGAACTCTATTATCCAGGATTCCCAAGTGAAGAAACAAATCGCTATGATGAGAAAACTAAAACTCATTCATACAATCTATTTGGTGAAACCTACGATACTTACGTTTTCTTATTTAAGAACCCTGCTGAAAAACCAGCTGAGCAAGTAAAACCTGAAGTTAAGCCAAGTGAACAACCTAAGCCAGACAAGCAGCCAAGTGTTCCTACTGTTCCAGCTAATCAACCACAACCTGCTAAGCCAGAGAAACCAGCAGAAAAGCCAATCGAGAAACCTGTAGTTCCTGACACACCAAAACCAGTTGCACCAGCTGTTCCAGATCAACCACAACCTGCTAAGCCAGAGAAACCAACTGAACAACCTGTGAATCCAGTTGCTCCAGTAACACCGACAACTCCTGTAACGCCTACACTTAACCCAGCCATCCCAAACAATACTCGTGTTCTTTCGAACAAAGCTGGAAGCGTTCAAGTGCATGGTTCAGAAGCAACACTCAAAAATGTCAGCTATATCAAGGTAGAAGAAACCAAGCCGACTTCACTTGAATCAAAAGACTACAAGGCATTTGACATTCATCTGTATGACGCGAATGGTAAAGCTATCCAGCCAAATGGCATGGTTCTAGTAAGTCTTTCTGCTGATAAGCCAGTTGAAAATGTTTACTATGTTGCTCCAGATGGTACTTTACAGGCATTGAAGTTCAAACAAGATACAGATAAGGTTACTTTTGAAACCAATCACTTCAGTATCTATGCTATGACTTTCAAAGTTGCCGCAAGCCGCAATAACGGAGGTAGTACAACTCCTGTTCCAGTTGTAAATAGTAGTAATACTGAACAAAAAGGAAATGACGCAAGTAGTACAAAAACTCAAGCTGAGTCGTTAGCAACTAAGACTGAAACTATTTCGAAACAAGTAGCTAAGACTTTGCCAAATACTGGAGAAAATCACTCAATTCTCGCCACCCTATTTGGAATGTTAACTCTAACTGCTGGATTATTTAGCTTTCGTAAGGAGTCAGAATAACTCCAATTCATAGTTTATCTATCAAATATTTTAGACTGTGAAAAAATCAATTTGAGGAGATGATTTAGAAAATCTTTTCATGATAAAACGCATAATATCAAATTATCTACATCTGATATTATGCGTTTTTTATAATTCTAATACTCTTCGAAAATCTCTTCAAACCACGTCAGCTTCGCCTTGCCGTATGTATATGTTACTGACTTCGTCAGTTCTATCTGCAACCTCAAAACGGTGTTTTGAGCAACCTGTGCTAGCTTCCTCGTTTGCTTTTTGGTTTTCATTGAGTATAAGTAGCAAAAAAGTCATCTTCGGATGACTTTTTGCTACAGTTTAGGGAAAGGGCTTGCAGCTATCGGCTTTTGTGCTATAATTGTTATAATATAGTAA
>NZ_VMMW01000044.1:0-40962 GCF_013277425.1 Streptococcus sp. 79 | reverse complement strand
GATGTTTTTTGATTTTAGTACAGTATTATTTTATCATATAAATTAGGAGAGCTCAAATCAATTTAGAAGTGAATAGCATAAAAAGGAGGGGTAGGCATTCCCTCCTTTTGTGTTTTTTATAAGTTGTTTTCTATAGAAAGCTTACATCATGCCGCCCATCATGCTTGGATCCATTGTCGGAGCCGGAGCTACTGGTTCTGGTTTATTGGCTACAACTGCTTCCGTAGTCAAAATCAAGCTGGCTACAGATGCTGCATTTTGAAGAGCTGAACGGCTCACTTTAACTGGGTCGATGATTCCCTCTTCAATCATGTTGACCCACTCGCCAGTTGCTGCGTTGAAGCCTGTACCAACTTCAGCATTTTTCAAACGATCGATAACGATTGAACCTTCAAATCCTGCATTGTGGGCGATTTGACGAACAGGTTCTTCCAAAGCACGGAGAACAATATTGCGTCCTGTTGCTTCGTCTCCTGTCAATTCCAAGGTAGCAACAGCTGGAATCACATTGGCAAGAGCTGTTCCACCACCTGCAACAATACCTTCTTCAACAGCTGCACGAGTAGCGTTGAGGGCATCTTCAATGCGGAGTTTCATTTCTTTCAACTCAGTTTCAGTTGCGGCTCCGACCTTAATAACCGCTACACCACCTGACAATTTGGCCAAGCGTTCTTGCAATTTTTCACGGTCAAATTCAGAAGTTGTAGTTTCGATTTGAGACTTGATAACCGCAACACGGTGAGAAATCGCTTCAGGATTTCCTGCACCTTCTACAATAACCGTACTATCTTTGTCCACGGTCACTCTCGCTGCTTGACCAAGAGCTTCAATTGTCGCATCTTTCAACTCAAGACCAAGGTCTTCTGTGATAACTGTTCCGCCTGTTAAGATGGCGATATCTTCAAGCATGGCTTTGCGACGGTCACCAAAACCAGGTGCCTTGACTGCTACTACGTTGAAGGTTCCACGAATCTTGTTCAAAACAAGAGTTGGAAGAGCCTCACCATCCACATCATCCGCAATAATCAAGAGTGGACGATTGCTTTGGAGAATGCTTTCCAAAAGTGGCAAGATTTCTTGGATATTGGAAATTTTCTTGTCTGTAATCAAAATGTACGGATTTTCAAGGTCAGCCACCATTTTTTCGCTATCAGTCACCATGTACTGTGAAAGGTAACCACGGTCAAACTGCATTCCTTCTACGACTTCAAGCTCTGTTTCCATACCACGTGACTCTTCGATGGTGATGACACCGTCTTTGCCAACTTTTTCCATTGCTTCAGAGATGTACTCACCAACTTTTTCAGAACGAGAAGATACGGCTGCAACTTGAGCGATAGCTTCTTTATTGGCAACAGGGATGGCGTTGTTTTTCAAAGCTTCAACTGCTGCGGCAACTGCTGTTTCAATCCCACGACGAATACCGATTGGATTTGCGCCTGCTGTGACGTTTTTGATTCCTTCACGGACGATTGCTTGGGTCAAAACAGTTGCAGTTGTAGTTCCATCACCTGCGATATCATTGGTTTTTGAAGCTACTTCTGATACCAATTTGGCACCCATATTTTCAAAATGGTCTTCTAATTCGATTTCTTTGGCAATGGTCACACCGTCATTGGTAATCAAGGGTGAGCCAAATGATTTTTCAAGAACGACATTGCAACCTTTTGGTCCCAAGGTTACTTTAACAGTATCTGCAAGGATATCGACACCACGGACCATAGCTGAACGGGCATCTGATGAAAATTTAATTTCTTTTGACATACTTACTTTCTCCTTCTATTCTTCAATGATTGCCAAGATGTTAGCTTCGCCTACGATGATATACTTTTCATCGCCATCTTTGACATCAAGACCTGCGTGGGCTTCAACTAAGACACGGTCTCCAGTTTTAACACTTGGAGCAACCAAGTCACCGTTCAAGGTACGAACACCTTGTCCAGTAGCCACAACTTGGGCTGTTTTGGTTTTTTCTTGGGCTGAGCCTGCAAGGACAAAGCCCCCAACGGTTTGTTCTTTTTCTTCTATTTTTAAGACCACACGGTCCCCTAATGGTTTCAACATCTGATTTCCTCCATAATGAGATAGATATTATTAGCACTCTTTGAACTTGAGTGCTAATTCATAATTCTATTGTATCACTTGGTCAGAAATAGTCAAGAAAAAAGTCTGACTTTCTCAAGATAAAAAGCCTGAGACCAACTCAGACTTTTTAATTCTTAAAATGGCAATTCTTCCTCTTCCAAGACTAGGTCTGCCAAGTCTTGACCTGCATTATTTTCACGCATGGCACGTTGAGCACGACTTTCCAAGAGTTGGAATCCAGTAACAAGTACTTCAGTCACATAGTTCATTTGACCATTTTTCTCAAAGCGACGGGTACGCAATTCTCCATCCACAGAAATAAGACTACCTTTGGTTGCATAGCTTGCCAAGGTTTCTGCTAGTCTGCCCCATAGAACCATATTAACAAAATCAGCTTCACGTTCCCCGTTTTGGTCTTTGTAACGACGGTTGACTGCAATAGTCGCTCGCGCTACTGACTTGTCATTGTTGGTTTTGTGCAATTCTGGTGTAGACGTTAAACGTCCAATCATGATAACTTTATTATACATATTTTTTCCTCCTACTTATCTATTCGCAGGAAATCAAAAAAAGTTACAGAAATTTGTAACTTTTCGAGAAAATTTTTTATTTTTTATGAACCATGAAACCTGTCGCCTGTTGATTGGCCATAATGGTCATATCTGTAATCTGAACACGACGAGGTTGACTGGTCACATAGACTACTGTGTCTGCAATGTCTGGTGCCTGCAAGGCTTCGATTCCCTGATAAACCGTCGCAGCCCGCTCTTTGTCACCATGAAAACGTACCGTCGAAAAATCTGTTTCGACAATTCCAGGCTGAATGGTCGTCACCTTGATATCCGTTGCGATGGTATCAATTCGCAGACCATCTGAAAAGGTCTTAACCGCTGCCTTGGTAGCTGAGTAAACAGCGGCACCAGCATAGGCGTAGATTCCTGCGGTTGACCCCATGTTGATGATATGTCCTTGATTGGCTTTTACCATTGCTGGCAAGAAAGAGCGAGTGACTGCCATCAAACCTTTGACATTGGTATCCAGCATGATCAACATATCCAACTCTTCATAGTCCTGATAGGGTGCCAAGCCTAGAGCCAGTCCGGCATTGTTGACCAGAATATCAATCTGACCTATCGTTTCTAGAATATCAGAGCAGACAATCTTTACCATGATCATATCCGTCACATCTAGTTGAAAGGTCCAGACATTTTGATTTGGGAAAGCTTCTGCAAACTCCGACTTGAGGACTTCTAGTCTGTCTGTCCGTCGTCCGGTTAGAACGACATTCTCACCCTGCTCCAGATAAGCACGCGCAATCGCTTCACCAATACCTGATGTCGCTCCTGTAATTACTACATTTTTTGCCATCTCATTTCCTTCTAGCTGGTCTATCAGATACTAACAGCTTCTTAGGCGGTCCAGTGTTTAGCTGGATCAAATGGAGTTCCAACAACTTGGTCTTCTGATAATTCAATAACACCACGTTTTTGCGGAGCATTTGGCAGATGCAATTCACGAGGACTGCACATCATGCCAAAACTCTTTTCACCACGAAGTTCACCTGGGAAAATAAGATTGCCTTTGGGCATCATAGCTCCAGGAAGAGCCACAATGGTTTTCAACCCAAGACGCGCATTAGGAGCCCCTGCAACGATTTGTACAGTCTTGTCACTTGATACTGCAACTTGGCAGATGTTGAGGTGGTCACTATCTGGATGAGCTACCATCTCGACAATTTCACCAACAACAAACTTAGGTTCCTTGTCATTGATAATTTCTTCTTTAAAACCTTCCGCCTGCAATTCTTGGTTCAAACGAGCGACTTGCTCATCTGTCAAAAAGACTTGACCGAACTCTGCAATTTCAAATAAACTTGAAACTTCAAAAATATTCCAAGCCACTGTTTCCCCATTATCTTTGAGAAAAACACGGGCTACCTTGCCTTTGCGTTCTACATCCAGTTTGGCATCTCCGCTATTTTTCACGATGACCATAAGGACATCACCGACATGTTCTTTGTTGTATGTAAAAATCATTGTTTTCTTTTTCTCCTATTTCAGTCCTGCTAAAAAGTCGTTAATTTGTTGCTTACTTTTACGGTCGCGATTAACAAAACGACCAATTTCCTTGTCCTTTTCTAGAACAACAAGGCTAGGAATTCCATAAACATCCCAGAGTTTAGCCAAATCCATATACTGGTCTCGGTCCACACGAATAAAGGTGAACTCTGGATTGGTCTCCTCAATTTCTGGCAAGGCAGGATAGATATAACGACAATCGCCACACCAGTTTGCTACAAAAAGGAAAACCTTCTTCCCATCTTTTTCCACTAAAGATGCTAATTCTTCTAAACTTGCTGGTTGTATCATAAGACTTCCTCCTCATAGACTAGGTCTTCATTTTCATAGACAAAGGTATAATGACGGCCATCCTCAAAAATGACGCCACCAACCAAGCTCTCTAGACTGCTTTCATAGACTTGAACATAGAGGGTCGCAATTTCCCCCATGTCTGAAAAATGGTCTCGCACAATCGCTGTCAACTCTTCCTGAGTCTTCATGAGCTTACGGTCATCTGCAACTTTTTTCGTAGCAAGGGCAAGGCTCCCAATACCAAGCAGGGCCAGACCTGCCATCCACATTTTTTTAGCTTTCATACCATTCATTTTAACACAAAAAAGGCTTTAGGACAAATGAGGAAGCAGCAGAAAAGCAAGTAAAAAGCCTCTTCCTTTAAGGAAAAGGACTTCTTATACTCAATGAAAATCAAAGAGCAAACTAGGAAACTAGTCGCAGGTTGCTCAAAGCACTGCTTTGAGGTTGTATATAGAACTGACGAAGTCAGCTCAAAACAGTGTTTTGAGGTTGTTGATGAAGCTGACGTGGTTTGAAGAGATTTTCGAAGAGTATTATTCTTATTGCCAGGCACCTAAGTTGCCAACGTAGTAACCATCAGGTGTGTAGGTATTGCGAAGCATCTTACCTGATGAAGCTAGATCATACCACTTGCCATTATCTTTGACCCAATCATTCGCAATCATGGCACCAGAAGAACTTACATAGTACCATTTTCCCTTGTCATAAACCCAAGCGCTTGCTTTCATGGCTCCTGAGCAATTAAAGGTTCAAAAAACTGTCCAATATCCTTCATTTTTTTAAAGCATTTTACACTACATCATCCACGCTGTAGGACATAGATACATCAAACGTAAGAGCCAAAATATCGAAAAATATACAACTTTTAAAGGCAACATTTCATTTTTTAAAGTCTAACAACCATAGAACTGAAATCAGAGCAAGGCTTCAATTTCCTACTCTTAGTACGCCTATTTTGATGATTGAAGTGAAGATTTTTTATTTAACGTAGACAATTCCCAACTTCCCAAAGGCCACATCTCCACGGATAATCAAGGTTTTGCTGGTTGGGGCTAGAGGGGCATCTGCCTTGGCTACACCACAGAAAGTTTCCACCTTCAAATCAACTCTCCAATGTTGGGGAACATAGATAACTGCATTGCCAAAACCAACTTCTACTTTCAGGGTTGCAGTGTCTCCTAAAATCTCTGCATTGTCGTAATATATCTTGGCATTTCCGAAGCCAACTTCTACTTGGTCTTCTACCAATTCTTGATTTTGCTTGTAGAAAGTCCCAGTCCCAAAAGCGACTTCCTTATCTGTAAGAATGGTCTTTTCACCATCATACCACCATTTTTTCCCGTTCCAAGTTCTGTTAGAATGAGTGAGTACGCTGACACCCATTACGATTAAAATACTAGCCCAGAACAATGACTGATTTGGAATCGGTAAAATGTCATAAAAATGATTAGCAATCATGAGAGCTACAAAAGTTGTAAAAACTGCTGATGTCAGATGACGACGAAGCAAAGCTTCAACTGATTGATAGGCAAAAAATGCAATACCAAGCAAGGGCCAAATATGCCCTCCCAGAGAAGGGATTCCAAAATTTCCTTGTAATAATATTAAAGCCGCCAAAATAAGCAACACAATACCAAATGCTTTCTTTTTCATGTTCTTACCTCATGTTTCTTAGATTTTCTTTTAGGAGGGATTGGTAATGCCGTGACACATGAACCTCCTTGTGGGTCTGATAAAAGGAAATGGTGCCCGTTCCTGAAAAGGACTTGTCCACCGAATAGATTTGCCGAATATTAGCGATCGTTGACTTGGATACCCGACTAAAATAACGAGGAAGGATAGCCTCTAACTCATAGAGTTTAAGCCGAACCTCGTAGGCGTCTTTCTGGGTATGGGCGTAAATCTTGCTACCTTCTGTCTCAAAGAAGAGAATTTCCGACAAGTCTAAGTAGTACTCACCCGTCCCCTTGTAAAAAATCAACCGAGGAGACTTGGACTCTTGCAAGAGACGTTGCAAATCCGCAATCTCATCTGTCAGGGCTGCCGCCTTTATGATAATTTCAGTTTCCTCTAAATTACTGTCAATTTCGATTCGTAACTTCATTCCATCTCCTTTCTGACTCTACTATATCAAAGGAAAAATAAGAAAACAAGAGCAAAAAAGCAAGTGGTTACTTTAGGCACGTAAGTGGTTCTAGGACCGCCTTATACTCTTCGAAAATCAAATTCAAACCACGTCAGCGTCGCCTTACCGTACTCAAGTACAGCTTGCGGCTAGCTTCCTAGTTTGCTCTTTGATTTTCATTGAGTATTAACTTACAGGTCAAAATAGAAAGAAAAGCACACCCCACACAAGACCACAAATATAACCAACTACTACATCCTTGGGATAATGCACTCCACCTAAGACTCTCACTAGACCGAGGAGGGCTGATAATGTCAAACAAATCATCCCCATAGTTAGACTAGCATGCAAGCAAGCCATGGAGATAATGGTTGCTGAAAAGACATGACGACTGGGCATAGACTGACCAGGACTATCTCTGTCAAGCAAGGGTTTAATATCCCATTCCTCATAAGGCCTAGGGGCATTGATTTTCTTGCGAAGAAAGGACAAAATCACAAAACCTGACGCTGGAATAAACAAATAGATCCCGGTCTGTTTTCCAAGTCCTTCTTGGAGACAGGTAGTGGCTAACAAGGTCAGATAAACTATAGGCATAACTACCGTCATGAACCGATTGAAAGTTCTTAACAAGCTCAGAAGAAAGGGCTTATTTCCAATGTTACCAGCAATGTGGTCATACCATTCTTGATAATTTTTCATATATTTTCTCATTACCTACTCAAATTTTATACTCAATGAAAATCAGAGAGCAAACTAGGAAGCTAGCCACAGACTGCTCAAAGCACTGCTTTGAGGTTGTAAATAAGACTCATATACCTATGACAAGGCGAAGCTGACGCGGTTTGAAGAGATTTTCGAAGAGTATTGCTTATAGGGAAGCACTTGTCTTCTAGTATAGTGCAGAAAAAGAAGGCCGTCAAGCCTTCTTTCGATTTACTCTTCCACTTCGTCTTCTGTAAATTGACTGTTGTAGAGGTCAGCGTAGAAACCAGCTTGTGCCATCAGCGCATCATGATTTCCTTGCTCAATGATATTTCCATCTTTCATAACCAGAATAAGATCAGCATTACGGATGGTTGACAAGCGGTGGGCGATGACAAAGGAAGTTCTGCCCTCCATCAAACGATCCATAGCTTTCTGAATCAATTCCTCTGTACGGGTGTCAACAGAAGAGGTAGCCTCATCTAAGATTAGGAGCGGTGCATCTTTCAGCAAAGCACGAGCAATGGTCAAGAGTTGTTTTTGCCCGACAGACAAGGTCACTGTATCGTCCAAGATGGTATCGTAACCATCTGGTAGGGTCATAATAAAGTGGTGAATCCCTACAGCCTTGCTGGCTTCGATCACGCGCTCATCACTAATACCTGTTTGGTTATAGGTAAGATTGTCGCGAATGGTTCCTTCAAAGAGCCAAGTATCCTGCAAGACCATTGAAAAGGCATCATGTACTTCCGAACACTTCATATCCTTGGTATCCACACCATCGATACGGATACTCCCCTTATCAATCTCATAAAACTTCATCAAAAGATTGACAATGGTTGTCTTACCAGCTCCAGTCGGTCCGACAATGGCAACCTTTTGCCCTGCATGAGCGGTCGCAGAAAAGTCATGGATGATAGTTCTCTCTGGTGTGTAACCAAAGGAAACTCGATCAAAGACCACTTGACCTTTCATATCGCTCAATTGTCTTTCTTTATGGGATTCGTCTCCCATTTCCTCTTCAGCTAGAAATTCGAAGACACGTCCCATGGCTTCACTAGCCTGCTGCAAACTAGTAATCCCTTGGGCAATTTGTGAAAGGGGCTGAGAAAAGATACGAACGTAAGCCATAAAGGCAACGATAATCCCGATACTAATCTGCCCATTCAGAGCCAAGGCTGCACCAACGATAATCACCAAGGCATAGCTAAAGTTCCCAATAAACACCATAATCGGCATCATAATTCCTGAAATAAACTGAGACTTCCAGATACTGTCATACAGACGATGATTTAATGTTGCAAATTCTTCTTTCGTGCTCTCGATAGCATTGTAACTGGTCACCACATTATGGCCAGAGTACATTTCCTCCACATAGCCATTGACAGCTGCCAAATCTTGTTGCTGACTCTTAAAGAAGCTCTGGGATTTGCCCATAAAGACGGATACAAATACAAATCCAACAAGGGTTTAAACAACCGTTACCAAGGCTAAAATCCAGTTCATCCCAAACATGGTTACCAAGACTGCTAAGACCAATAAACTAGATGAGAGAACTGTTCCCAGACTTTGATTAAGGGACTGGGCTGCAGTATCAACATCATTGGTCACACGAGACAAGGTATCTCCCTGAGAATGTCCATCAAAATATCCCAATGGTAGGCTATTGATTTTCTCTGCAATAGCTCTTCTCAAACGCTCTGAAAAACGTTGAATGGCTGTTGTAAACAGAAAGGCCTGCAAATAATTTGATAGAAGTCCAATCACATAAATCACGGCTAAAAAACCACCAATAGCTGCAACCGCCGCGACATCCACACTTGTTTCCAGACCACTTGCAATAATATTGGTCATTTCCTTGATACGGGTTGGACCATATACAGTAATGATATTGGATACGATTGTTGCTAGAAAGGCTATCAGAAGGGCAAACTGGAGACCTGCAAGATAGGGTTTACTCTGTTTCCAGAGCGACAGTTTTTTATTTTCCATGTTCCAATTCCTCCTTCGATAGTTGTGAGTAGGCAATTTCTTGGTAAACTTCATTGTTTGCTAGAAGTTCCTTGTGGGTGCCTTGGCCCACGACTTTACCTTGATCCAAGACCAAAATCAAATCTGCATCCATAATCGTTGAAATACGCTGTGCGACGATAAGCTTGGTCATAGACTTGGTTTTCTCTGCTAGCTCTTGGCGTAGGACACGGTCTGTCTTGTAGTCCAAGGCTGAGAAGGAGTCATCAAAGATGAGGATTTCTGGCTTCCGAGCCAAGGCGCGCGCAATTGCCAGACGCTGTCTTTGCCCCCCTGAGAAGTTGGTTCCTCCTTGGGCCACTTCTAACTCTAAGCCCTCTTCCTTGTCTTCGATAAAGTTCTTAGACTGGGCCAATTCCAAGGCTTGCCACATAGCCTGCTCACTAAGTGGTGTTTCTTGACTTTGTCCAAAGTCTAGATTGCCCTTGACATCACCTGAAAAGAGAACCGCTTTCTGAGGAATATAACCAACCTTGTTGCGCAAATCTTTCAAGTCATAGTCTTGAACATTGACACCGTCCACCAGAATTTCTCCTTCTGACACATCGTAGAAACGTGGAATCAGATTGACCAGAGTTGATTTACCAGAACCTGTTGACCCAATAAAGGCCACTGTTTGACCAGCTTCTGCTTTAAAGCTAACATGCTCGATAACTGCCTCTGAATTTGCCGCATAGCGGAAGGTCACATCCTTAAACTCGACCTGACCTTTGAGGTTTTCATCAGCCAGCTGCACTTGAGCAGAGTTTTGGATAGACGAATGCAAATCTAAAACTTGATTAATCCGCTTAGCAGAGACCATAGTTCGGGGAAGAACGATGAAGAGCGCCCCCATGAGAAGGAAGCCCATGACAACCTGCATGGCATAAGACATGAAAACAATCATGTCACTAAAGAGAGGCAGACGTGCTATCGGAGCAGCGTCGTTAATCACATAAGCCCCAATCCAGTAAATCGCCACACTCAAACCACTTGAAATCCCCATCATGATAGGGTTCAAAATAGCCATAAGACGGTTGACAAACAAATTCAAGCGTGTCAATTCATCGTTTGCTGCTGCAAATTTTTCATTTTGGTATTCTTCAGCATTGTAGGCGCGAACGACACGAATACCTGTTAAACTCTCACGAGTGATACTGTTCAGCTTATCTGTCAGACTTTGAATCAAGGACTGTTTTGGAAAGGCTAGCGTCATCAAAACAGTCGTCATCAAAACATTGACAATTACTGCCACAAGAACGGCCCAGAGCCAGTATTCTGAATGACCTAAAATCTTTCCGATAGCCCAGATAGCCATAATCGGACCACGCGTAACTACTTGCAAGCCCATAGTAATCAACATCTGAACCTGAGTAATATCATTGGTAGTACGAGTTAGAAGACTAGGAATAGAGAATTTCTTAATCTCTGTCTGCGAGTAGTCTAAAACTCGGTTAAAAATATCACTTCTCAACCTACTAGTATAAGAAGCTGCCACTCTGGATGCAAAAAATCCAACTGCAACTACGGACAAGAAGGCAAGAAAGGACATTCCCACCATCATGCTTGCCGGCTGCCACAACTCATCTAAATTAGTTCCTTGACTACCTAGCAAATCCGTAATTTTCGAGATATAAGTCGGCACTTCCAACTCCAGATAGACCGAAAGGCAGGTAAAGAGAATGGCTAGTAAAATCATCCCCCATTATTTCCTACTAATTCGTTTGGCTAATTTCTTCATTCTCTCCTCCTATTCTCTCGATATTTGCCTGTAGTTGACCGAGAACTTTCTCAAAAATCAGTAATTCATCTTCATCAATGTCTTCCATCAACTGCTTGTCTATGCGTTCAAAGAAGGCCTTAACCTGCTGCATTTGAGAACGTGCTTTGTCCGTCAAACAAACAAATTTTGCCCGCTTATCAACAGGACTCGCCTCCAATTCCACCAAACCATTTTGCACCATACGCTTGACCAAATTACTAGCAACAGACTTGGTAATATTGAGTTCCTGCTCGATATCTTTAATCAAGACCAAGTCTTGGTTTTTCTCACGATTATCCAAAAAACGCACAACCTGACCTTGAGGCCCACCCATAAATTCAATACCACAACGTTTGGCTTCCTTTTGCACCATGAGGTGAATCTGATGACCAAAACGCTTAAAGACTAACATCGGTTTGTCCATACAAACTCCTTTCTAACTATCACATTTAGTTCCCCTAGGAACTAAATAAGTTTCCGTGAGAACTATTTTACCACTTTGAAAAGAGATGTCAAGAAAAAGTTTCCTAGAGAACTATTTTTTTGATTTAAAAAATCCCAAGTGATTTTTTCACTTAGGATCATGTTTGCTAGGTTAATTTAGAACCCGTCTACGTTTGTGTAGATTTTTTGTACGTCTTCGTCGTCTTCAAGAACGCTGTAAAGTTTTTCAAAGGTTTCAAGGTCATCGCCTGACAATTCCACTTCTGACTGAGGAATCATTTCCAATTCAGTCACTTGGAATTCTTCGATACCTGACTCACGAAGGGCAACGATAGCCTTGTGAAGGTCAGTTGGAGCTGTGTAAACTGTGATTGTACCTTCTTCTGCTTCTACATCATCCACATCCACATCTGCTTCAAGCAATTGCTCAAAGACTGCATCGGCATCTTCACCTGCAAATACGATAACTCCCTTGTTGTCAAAGAGGTATGAAACCGAACCTGAAGCGCCCATGTTTCCTCCGTTTTTACCAAAAGCTGCACGGACATTAGCCGCTGTACGGTTGACATTTGAAGTCAAAGTATCAACAATCAGCATAGAACCATTTGGTCCAAAACCTTCGTAACGTCCTTCTGTAAAGGTTTCGTCTGTGTTTCCTTTTGCTTTATCAATCGCTTTATCGATAACGTGTTTTGGCACTTGAGCTTGTTTAGCACGGTCGATAACGAATTTCAAGGCTGAGTTTGATTCTGGATCTGGATCACCTTTTTTAGCTGCTACATAGATTTCTACACCAAATTTTGCATATACTTTAGAGTTAGCTCCATCTTTAGCCGTTTTCTTGGCTACGATATTGGCCCATTTACGTCCCATTAGGAATCTCCTTTTTTCACATTTTAATCTTTCTTATTATAACACAAGTTTTTTCGATTTTCACTAGAGGAAATAGATTTTATTCAGTAAATCAAGCTAGGATGACACTTTTGTTGCCAAGATGGTCTTGCCTTTCTATCCTTATCAACATTCAAAAAACAAACTAGACCATTATCTGAAAATAGAAAGTTTCTACCAAGTTTGACAAAGTCCGCTCAAACTACTGTTTAGAGTTTGTAGATATAATCGACAAAAACAATCATACTGCACCTTTTATTGACAGTCTACTCCAGACATATCATAGTTCAAGTAAATACTTTGAAATTCAACAGTTCTTATAGGCGCTATTGTATTCTAAGAAATCAATAGAAGAGCTTCTAAAACAAGCAAAAGGTAGCTAATTCCCTGTATAGCAAGGAGTTTCACTACCCTTTTTACTTTTTCTTACAGCCACTGTTTGATAGACTCATTTTAACATCACGAGCATACTCCAATGGAAATCGCTAGGCAAGAGATAAACTTTCAGATGTTCGCAGAGAGATCATCGCCTCTTTTTGTCGCAAACATTCTTCTCTCCTAATCATTTTCTACCTTATCCTCTACCTGAGGATAAAGAGTCGTTCCCCAAATAGAAATCGTCCGCTTACGCACTAGTGGCAAATCGGTTTTTTCATAAACCGTACGCCACCATTCCCAGGCAAGTCCGGTACACTCCCTAATTTTGATAGAGAGATTGCGAACATTCCCTTTTAAAGGAATACTAGTGGTAAAATGAGCCGTCAAATCCTGCCCATTTCTGTTCCAAGCCTTAGGAGTCAAAACTTCTTTACCTTGATAATCATAGGATAATTCATCCCAAGTAATATAATATTGGGCAACATAGGCACCACTATGATCCAAGAGTAAATCTCCGTTTCTGTAAGCTGTCACCTTAGTCTCAACATAGTCTGTACTGTTTTGAAAGGTCGCAACTACATTGTCCCGTAAAAATGAAGTTGTATAGGAAATCGGTAACCCTGGATGATCTGCTGTAAAGCGACTGCCTTCTTGAATCAAGTCCTCTACCATATCCACCTTGCCTGTTACAACTCGGGCACCCGAACTCGGGTCGCCCCCTAAAATAACTGCCTTCACTTCTGTATTGTCCAAAATCTGCTTCCACTCTGTCTGAGGAGCTACCTTGACTCCTTTTATCAAAGCTTCAAAAGCAGCCTCTACTTCATCACTCTTACTCGTGGTTTCCAACTTGAGATAGACCTGACGCCCGTAAGCAACACTCGAAATATAGACCAAAGGACGATCGGCAGAAATTCCTCTCTGCCTCAAATCCTCTACCGTTACAGTATCTTGAAATACATCTCCTGGATTTTTAACAGCATCTACGCTGACTGTATAATAAATCTGCTTAAAATTAACAATCTGAATCTGCTTTTCGCCCGAATGGACAGAGTTAAAATCAATATCAAGAGAATTCCCTGTCTTTTCAAAGTCAGAACCAAACTTGACCTTGAGTTGTTCCATGCTGTGAGCCGTGATTTTTTCATACTGCATTCTAGCTGGGACATTATTGACCTGACCATAATCTTGATGCCACTTGGCCAACAAATCGTTTACCGCTCCGCGAACACTTGAATTGCTGGGGTCTTCTACTTGGAGAAAGCTATCACTACTTGCCAAACCAGGCAAATCAATACTATAAGTCATCGGGGCACGATCGACCGCAAGAAGAGTGGGATTATTCTCTAACAAGGTCTCATCCACTACGAGAAGTGCTCCAGGATAGAGGCGACTATCGTTGGTAGCCGTCACGGAAATATCACTTGTGTTTGTCGACAAGCTCCGCTTCTTTCTTTCGATAACAACAAACTCATCGGGTAGCTGATTCCCCTCTTTGATGAAACGATTTTCAATACTTTCTCCCTGATGGGTCAAGAGTTTCTTTTTATCATAATCCATAGCTAGTATAAAGTCATTTACTGCTTTATTTGTCATCTTCTACCTCCTAATAAGTTCCTGGATTGAGTTGCATAAACTCAGACTTGTTCAGCGAAATCAGCCGTGGTTGGACTAAGTGATCCAAAATTTCCTCGTATAATTCTTCTGAGACATTGCGTCGCCGTCTGGCTAGATAAGAAGTCGGAATGACCGTATTATCCAACATAAATACCTTATCTAAGTCAATCAAGGTTGGTCTTGTAAAAGGATTACGAGCTAGATCCGGCTCTTCTATCATAAAGTTCTTGACCAAACGTCTGGTCAAGAGAGCTGGTTTGAAGGTCTGATTTTTAACTAACTCTTTGTTTTTAGTCATGCTGTTGTCAATACAAATATACATATGATTCTTCACAGCCAAATCGCTACTAATACTTGGAAAAGGCAAATAAAGAGCTACAACATCTCCTCTCTTAATCAAGCAAGAGTACCCCCTTTTCTCCTAATGTAACATAGACAGGATTGACCAAGTCTTCTGATTGACTCAGTGCTTCCAAAGTTTGAGTTTGGCGCCCTGTCAATTTAGTAGCATCTTGTCTCTTCAATACAAAATGCTTGTCGCCAATTACCTTGACACTATAATCCTTCTCCAAAGCTGACTGGTAAATCCACATCAGATCTTGTCTGTCCTGAGAACTCAAGAGAGAAGGATGTTCAAGTCTCCCGACAGACTGATAAAAATCAAAAACAGGGGCTAACTCCTGCCAATCTGACTGGCTAGTTGTCAAGGCTAGAAAAAGGGCTTTGCGAGCTGATACTTCTTGATTAGCCTTGAGAGTCCCTTTTCCCTCCAAGTTTTTTAGAAATTGGGAAACTCCAGAAAGCAAATCTTTCTCTAACTGCGAGAAATAAAAACCTTGCCTTCCCAGACATAAGTCTCTCAAGTCGCTTTCTCTAGCAAATAAGAGTTCAAACAGTTGATAGTAAAAGAAAAATATCTGGCACTGGGTCGCACTCATCTTTTCCTTATCGGCTTCTTTTTTCAACCAGAGCAAGGGCAAAAGGTAGCTGGATTGAGACATTTCCTCCACCTCCTATTCTTTTTTCTCTGGAGCATCTGCACTAGCTGCCACTTCTTTTGACTGGATACTTTCCCACTGGTTGATTTCCTCTGAGATAATACCTTCGCATGTCTTGACAAATAGAGCAAAAGCCTTGGTTTTTCCTGCATATTTCTCCGTTTGACATTGATAGAGGAATTTTTCTCTCTCCAGGAGTTGCGCAGTTTTTTGGTAAGAAATCCAGTGTTCCTTGGCATTATACAAATTGAGAATCCCCTCACACAGCAA
Source organism: Streptococcus sp. 79 (assembly GCF_013277425.1). Classification (NCBI taxonomy): domain Bacteria; kingdom Bacillati; phylum Bacillota; class Bacilli; order Lactobacillales; family Streptococcaceae; genus Streptococcus; species Streptococcus sp. 79. The sequence goes on along the minus strand of NZ_VMMW01000044.1, from coordinate 25,302 downwards.
GCCTAAACTGGACAAGGCAACCGAAATCAAACGGTAGCGATCACCTGGCATAGGAATAGCACAAAAGACAGCTATGAGAAAACCTGCCACGATTTCTGTTATTTTTAATACCTTATAGCGTCTACGATGTTGAACGCTTTTCTTTAAAAAATGAGCTATCTGTACGTCTAATCGCTCTGTCAAGTACATTTCTTCTGGCGTCATATTCGTAACTCCTTTCATTTACTTTGATAATCATAGTATAACATATTTGAATATCAAAGTATAGTAAAAACTGAACTATAACTTATTATAAAATCCAAATATGAAATATTTGTGAAATAAGGGAAAAATATCACAAATAAGATAGAACAAAAAGTTTCAAAATGATAAAAGCGCATAATATCTTGCCTTAAAAAGCTTGATATTATGCGTTTTATCAGAGAAAGATTTTCTGAATGTTCACCTCAAATTGAGTTTTCCAACATTCTATCAATCACTATTCTAGCTAGTTTCCAACTCGTCTAAACTTTGCTTATCTTAACTGAGCAAGAATAGCTTTGAGTTTCTCAATCAACTCATCTTCTGTGTGGTCAGACTCTTTCTCATTGGCTAGGAAGGCAACTGCTTGAGCGAGAGCTTCTCGTGCTTGGTCGAGAACTTTGGCATCTACATTTGTAAGGTCGCTTTCTTGCAGAACCTTAGTCAATTCCTTGGTCAATTTCTTGAGTTCTGACTCTTTCTTGCGACGCGCGATGAGGAAGAGAAGGAGACCAAGAAGGGCGAGCAGGCTAGCAATCATGGTACCGTATGGAAGATGACCTTGCTCTTTGCTTGTTTCTTTCATTTCTTCTTCATCCTTAGTCGTTTGCTTGCCTTTCAAGGATTCGAGAGCTTCTTTGACCTTGGCAGTCATCTCTTTCAAGCCTGCCTCTGTCAAGTCAGCATTTCTAAGGGCTTCTTGACCTTCTCCGAGAATGACCTTCGCAGCGTCGATGACAGATTGATCAATACCATCCAAGTCTTTCAAACGAGTTTCCAAGTCTTGAATCAAATCTCTTAAGACGGATTTATCAACCTGTTTCTCTTGACTCGATTGAGTGCCTCCAGCAAAAGCTACACTTCTCCGGCTACGGGCTGGTGGTGTCGCAGAACTTTCAGATAGCCCTTGTGAAGACTCTGCTTCTGTCGAATTTCCTGTTCCCCTCTGTTGAGCAGATGGACCAGTAGCTTGATCCGTCGAATTTCCCGAATGAGCAGGAGTGCTTGGAGTAGTAGGCTGATCTTGGTTATTTGCATCGCCTTGACCGCCATCATCATTGATTGCACTAATTGCATTTGTTTTAGCATCGTTCAACTCTTTAGCTGCTTTATTTCGTTTAGCTTCGTCTAAGCTAATACCTGTAATAGCACCAACTGCTGTATCTTTCTTAGTTGTTACGTCTTGTGGTGAAGTAGCTCTATTAACTTCGGTTATACCGTTCGTTTTAGCTGCTTCCACTTGTTGTTTCAACTTAGTTACGTCAGCTGGTAATAGATTCGCACTATCGATTTCTCTGTTTTTTCTATCAGCTTCCGCATTGATTGCACTAATTGCATTTGTTTTAGCATCGTTCAACTCTTTAGCATCTTCTTCTGCTTCAGTACGTGTTCTGGCATGCCACTGATTTGCAAGGAGCAACTCATGACCATCTAAAAATCTCATGCCAGCTGCATAAACTAATTTTTTAATATCATTATTCCCTCTTGTTTCAAAGGTAATCTTATATTTTCGATTAGAATTGGGAAGTTCAAAGTAAAATAAACGTCCTGTACTAGAATTTATGATTCTAAATTTCTCATCCGCACTACTACGTTCCTCTTGGCTCTGATAATCTCTGCGATAGGGATTTGTCCCTCTAGGCCCTTGAGTAGCTAACTGTGTCAAATTATCTGCCGGCAGTGGACGAATTCCAAAACGATTAGTAGCTCCAACATGTTGTGGAGTACCTTCTTTTTGTCTACCAAATTGTGCTTGACTAACTTTTAACAATGATAAAATGTCACTAGTATTTGGAGAATATGCTGTAGTACCACCACCCTGGTTAGAGATAGAAATCCCATCTGTACCATGTTTGAACTCTTGTCCAGATGGTACAGTAAACCACACCTGTGAATGACCTGGTAACGTCCTATATCCATTATTAAGTTCTAATTGCCAACGAAATCCATCGCTCGTTGATGTTACTGTATATTTGATATAATTTTCAGCCTCTGATACTGGTCGTGTTGCATTATTTCGAGGTGTTCTATCAGAATAATAGACATAAGTATACCTACCATACGGAGAATTTCCCTTGTTGCCTGATTTCTCAAAGTAACTTTCTTTTGCGTTTTTAAATTCCTCAGAGTAGTTTTCGCCAGCTCTTGCCGCCCTTGCAGATCTTCCACTATAGTTAGCATTACGAAAGTCAGAGTAGCCACCATCACGTGGTTGCGGGGTTACTCCTCCACCTGTAGTCTCTTCTCCATATTTTTCTTCCAGCACTCCTTCGATGAGGTCTCGGGATTTTTTCAGGTCGACTAGGGCAGCTGCAAAATCTTCTTGGCTGATGGTATCACCCTTAGAAAAGGCTTCATTAAACTTATCAGCTGCTGCTTTTGCTGCTTGGATTTTATCTTCCGACGCTCCGTACCGTCGAAGTTCCTTGGTGATATCCTCCAATTCCTTTTTTAGTCCATAGGCGCCGTTCTTACCTTCTGTCGTATTGGTGTAGGTTGGGAGTTCTCGTGGAGTAGATTGAGAGTTGGCTTCAGGTGCTGCTTCCTTTCCTGCATCAGTTGGACTAACTTGGTTTGCAGCTGGTTCAAGATCGATTGGCCCACCTCTTTTACGACGCTTCCCACTACTTGCTTGCTCAGTCACAGCCCCATCTGGAGCGCTAAGCTTATTATTTGTCGAACTTGCTTCACCCAAGTCTGTCAATTTTGGTAGCGATGGCTCCAAGGCTTGATTGACCCGACGAGTCAGGTCTTCCATGAGTTTAACTTGCTCATCAACCTGCACTTGCGTCGCATTTGGGTCGTCCAAAACTGCCTTAGCTGCTGCTAGACCTGCTTCCACTTCATCGTGGAGCGCTTTCATGGAGCTAAGAGTTAGTTTTTCCAACAAAGCTTGCAGATTGCCTTGGAGTGATTTAGCTTCTGTCGTTTTAGTGGCAGATGTGGGCTGGTCTTGCTCTTTTACTGCTCCTCCTTGAGAAGTTTCTTGAGCAGCTGGCTTCGTCTCTGGTTTGGTAGGAGCAAGGTCAGCTGTTTCCTGTCCCTTACTAGCGTCCTCGGCTTTAGTCTCTATAGAGTTTGACTCCCCTGTAGACTGGAGCTCAGCCGACGGTTCAGTCTGAGAGACCTTCTCTGGCTCTTCCCCAGCTGACTCCTGCGGATCCCCATCTGAATTTCCAGCAGGTCCAGCAACTACATCACTGGCTGTTGCCGAAGATACTGCAGGTGCCTGCGCTTGCACCCCATTGGCAAAAAACATCAGAGCCGCAACCGCAACACTAGCAGCCCCAAAATGGTATTTACGAATGGAATAACGGAAAATTTTCTCTCCGTTATCCTTATTGCTTTTTCTAAACATAAGCATAAATCCTTCCCTTGTCTGAGAGCTTCCCCGAGCTTAAAAAGCGCACAAAAAGCCGATAGACGATAATGTATCAACTATATACTAACACTTCTGACATACAAATCAATCCCCTCTCTGACAAGATAGAGTCAGTAAAGGCAAGGAAAAGCGACAATATATATATATATGCAGAGACATATAAAACCTTTTGATACAGCCTATTTTTTAACAAAGAGACAAGAGTTATACTACATTTATATATGCACGGCATCCTCTGTGATAAATATTACAATATTGTTACATTTTAATTACACAATCGTTTCAAGAAATATGATGGAAACCTGAGTATTTTATAGTAATTCCCTTCCTATCAATTAGGTCAACAGTTGAGTGTTGAGTGTTGAATATTGAAACACCCTATCCTCAGCAAAGGACTATTGCCAGCATTTCCTAGCCGCTAGGACGCTCCAAACCACCTATTTAAGTCCATCACTAGCTTGGTCAGTAAGATACCTACGACAAGGCGACGCTGACGTGGTTTGAAGAGATTTTCATTGAGTATAATTTTAACTTCTTATTTTTCATTCCTATTCCTTAAATAAAAAGCTCACTAAAAAAGTGAGCAACATTTCCAATGAGATACTTCTGTTGACGAGCGCGTCTCTCCGCCCCCTCATTGCCTTGCGAAGAGGCTTGGCGAATCGAAAGGAGGTGTTTTTTCCTGTTTTCAATTCTACTTATTTTTGCACATTTTTTTAATTTTATCAAACAAAAAAACGCAAGCCGAAGCCTGCGAAAAGTTTTTTATAACCATTGAATTTCTTTCACATCTGTTTTACGAACTTTAGCATATTTCTTAGCGCTTGTAAAATGTAGAGTAACCGGTTTAAACATTCCACTTTTATCTCTTCGTAAACCTAAAATTGCGGATCTTTTGTTTCTATCTTCAAAAAATATGACGTCCAACTTCATAGTGTTTTTAGATAAATCTTTGGCTAGGATACAACAACTTGTTATCTTAGAATAGAAGATATCACCGATAAAACTATACAAAGATATCCTTTCGATTACATCATTGTACATAGGATGATTTCTAAAATCTTCCAAAATAAAAACACCAGCTTGAATAGCAGGTATTGTTTGACTAGCATAATCTCGTGTGATTTTGTGCAAGCCAAATAAGTGATGTAAATCAGTCAAGCAAAAATCTACTTCGAAAGTCTCTAAATGCTTATAATTCGTTGATACTTGACATGTTTTTCCATCGAATTTCTCTTGATAATCTAAAATACAATCAAGTAATTTCAACGACAAACTCCATATTTTCTCAAAATAAAAAAAGCACGGGGCAGTTCTCACTACTGCCCAAAGTGGATGATTAGAGTCGGCTTCTCTAACTCCCTATGTTGTGCTTATTAGGCTTATCGCAAGGGAACAGTTTTTAGCTCTGCCAAGCCACATAGCGTGCTTACTACTATGTGTCCATGTCTCCATGGATTGCCGAGCGGTTTAACGACGTTTTGGGAGTCGGGATAACGAGAAAAGTGATACTTTTACGTTTTTTCCAACTTAATTATGACATCTTTCTTTCAAAAAGTCAATATTTATCGCTTTCTTTAACGAAAAAAATCCCACAAGAACGAATCCTGTGGGGAGATACACATTTTAGAAAAGCTTTCCTTTATTCTACTATTTTTCTTGTATTTTATCATTCAGTATGATAAAATACAAGTTTTTTGATAAAATAACCAAAAACTACTCGCTATCCCTTCTCACATTACCCTACATATCGTTTGACATGCGACTGATCGTTCAAGGAAACTTCAAGGACAACTTTTCTCTCATCCCCTATGTAGGTCATTTCTACTCTTATAGGCTCAATTTGACACTTTTCTTCTTCGAATTGCTCATATTCCTCCTGAATAGTAAGTTCGATTTATCCAAATTTATTTTTGTCTATTTTGATGAACACTTCCACGAAGATAGTCTGAAAATGAATTTGCACCAATTTTTCTTCTCTTTTTAAGCATATTATTCCAGATATGATTGCCCTCTTGTTCAGTAATAAATTACGCTTTAAACGCTTCAATCAGTATATCTCCTGTCGTCATATGTTCTAAAGAAAATTCTTCTACATATGGTTGAACATCTCTTAGGTTATTACTTCCTAATATCCCGTTATGCTTTTTCGCTAAGGAAATAGAAGCCGCTTCTCCCTTACCAATAACCTTGTTACTATCATGATTTCTTGTTAAATTTCTATATAATGCGTATTCTTCAGTTCCAATGTCTATGCTCACAATCTCAGCTGAACCCTTAGCTACTAACTGGTCTATCCTAGATTTTAAATGGGGGATTGTAGGTATATTGATTTCATCATACACCTCTTGTGGAATAACAATTTTACCCGAATAGAGCTTTTCTAAAAGATGTTCAGTGCCAACCCATAAAAATGCTGAAATACAATCTGTATCAATAAATACACGACTAGTCAAACGACAACTCCCCCTCTTCATCTAGCCCATATACAATATCATATCTGAAAGCATCTAGTAGCAGTTCCTCATACTTCCCTTGCGAAATTCTGTTATTTTCTAAAAGTTGTTCAGTCGATTTAATATAGTGTCCTAATACCATTTCCTTTTTACTTTCTGACAAAGGACGATATAAACTTGTATCATAGCCTAATCTTGAAGCTGTCTCTATAACACTAATATCCATATTTTTAATTTCTTCTGCATCAAGGTATCCATCATTCCGCAATCTATATAACATAGCTTTATGACTGATACCATAAAACTGACCCAATTTTATAATATCTTCTACTTCAAGATGAGTTCTATTAGCATTTTCTCTGATTTCCTCAACCATCCTATACAGTGAAGATGGGGAAACTAAAAAATATGAAGCAAACTGATCCGCTTTTCTTTCAGTTTCATCTCCTTCACCAATCAAGATAAGACTGACTGAACTCTTCTTCACCTCATCATAATAAAGATGATACAGTTCATGTGCTAAAGAAAATCCTTGTCTTCCTAATGACATGTCTGAATTGATTACAATGAGACTTGACTGAGTTCCTTTATAACAGACTCCGCTAATATTCTTTCCGAGTCCATAAAATACCAGCGTCAAATTCTCTATCTTTTGTACCAATTTAAAAATATCTATCGGCGCTTCACCGTCAGCTCCCAACTTTTTTCTAAGATTTGAAGCTTTATTACTTAAATCCATTTTATCAATCATTTATTTTGTCTCCAATAGCTGATCTATCTCAAATTGATTCAATACAATTTTATTGATTTTCGCTAAAACTTTAAGATCTTGGTCTACTATTTTATTTTTTCTAAACGATATTACACACTGTTGTTCAGCTTGTTCGCCAAACAAAAGATATTCAACCGTACAGCAAAACAGGGCAGATAGTTTCTCAATAACATCCGACGTGATATTCCTTTCACCTTTTTCCATTTTGGCAATCATGCTTTGATTCAAAGACAAATATTCAGCAATCTTATCTTGAGTAAGATTTGAAGATATTCTAAGTTCTTTTATTCTTTTTCCAACATCACATACATTTATCATATTCATACACCTCTCATAAAAAGAATAGCACACTCTTGTCATAAAATAAATTTTTTAAATAAAAAAATTATGACAAAACAAGGAAGCAATTTATTGATACTGCTTAAAAATCCAAAATTGATGATAGTAAACCTATTTGATGAGTTCCTATCAAAAATCGTATCTTCAACCTCAAAACAGTACTTAAAGCTATCCGACTCGATTTACATTGTCAAATTTAGATTTTATTTTAGCATAACTTTCTAGTTTGCTTTTTGATTTTTATTTAATATAGTAGCAAAAATTGAAGGAAATATCTCCACAAGAAAACGCATACTATTAAGCTTTTTCAAGACCTAATAATATGCGCTGTTCTGATTTGAAAGACATTCCATTATTATTTTACTGTTATCAAGCCTTCAGGCTCGACTGTAAATTCTGGTTTTTCTGCTATCGTGCCATCTTCTTTAAGGTAATACCAGCCATCATTTGATTTGACAAAGGCATTAGAAACCATGTCCCCATTTTGACTATCAAGATAGTACCAAGTCTCCTTGTATTTGATCCAGCCTGTTTTCATAGCACCTTCTCCATCGAAATAGTACCACTTCTCAGCGATTTTCTTCCAGCCTGTCGCCATTTCGCCTGACTGGTCAAACCAGTACCAGTTGCCGTCTGTGTGCTTCTTCCAGCGGTCTGCAAGCATATATCCTGAACCGTCAAAGTAATACCAGGTACCATTAACTTTCTCAAACTTATCTTTTGGATAAGAACCATCTGAGTGTACATACCAGGTGCCAGTATCGTTCTGTCGCCATCCTGCTTCAATCGTCAAGCCGTTTTCAATATCCTGCTTGAATTGCTCACGACTAATGCCCCAGCTTGCAAGATAAGGATAAGGGTCAACATGATCTGAGTTGTTGTCAGGTTGGTTATTGGTGCAATATTCGTGTGTCTTGATACCTGCTAAATCAGCAGTATCAAGCGTTTTAGGTATCCCAGCCTCGTCTGCTAGATTACGCAAGAGTTCGATATAGAGACGATAGTCAATCAGAAACTCTTCTTTCGATTCATGGCTTTCAATCAGTTCAACTTGTGCATAACCTTCTGCATTCCAACCGCCCCCAACGTCCCAGGCACCATTATCAACAGGTCCTACCTGCATAACACGACCATTACCGACTACGTGAGAAAAGAAGCCCAATTCAGGATCTTTTCTGTAATGGTAGTCAGCCTCATTTTGAACCGTTGAATTACGGTTGCCTGTGGAATGGGCATGGACTTGCCTATATGGTTGCACGCCGACTTGAGGCAAATCTGTTCTTAATTTACTCACATCAATTTCCATATTTTACTCCTTATCAATTAAAACAACTTATTTTTTACAATCCAGAGCTAGAAACTCCTTTATTTCTACCTCATAAAGAATACAATCCTAGTCACGATTGGGCTTGTAGATAGAACTTCAAAACGCACTATTTTGACACTGTAAATAGGACTGATAAGGTCTGCATCCTATCTACAATAACACCCCAGACTAAAAAGCTTTTCAAAAGTATATTTTTACAGTCTCTATATGTCCTTTTCATAAATACTATACTTTATTATATCATATAAAAGAAGTCAAAAGTCTGTTAAACTATTTTCAAGACCAAACTAAAGATAACAGCACAAGTTTTTTCGATTTTCACTAGAGGAAATGGATTTTATTAGCAAATACAGCTAGGAGAGCACTTTGGTTGCCAAGATGGCCTTACCTTCTTTTATCAAGGGGTGACGGAACAGTGAGAAGTACAGTTGGATGGTCATGGTAACCCAGATGAGGGGTTCACAAAGAATAACTCCCTTATAGCCCGCCCAAGGGATAATCAAGACCACAAAAGCGATTTTCCCGATTAGTTCGATAAAACTAGAAACCAGAGGAAGGATTTTTTGCCCCAAACCCTGCAAACAATTGCGATAAATCAACAAGAGGCTCAAAATGGGATAAAAGGCTGAACTAATTTGCAGATAGAGACTTCCATTTTCTATCAAGTAACCATCTGTCGAACTAGCCAAGAAGGAAACCAAGGCTGGACTGGCAAAAAAGAGGAAAACACAAACAAAAACTGCCCAGGATATACTTAAACGACTGCCGATTCGAAGGCCTTGAACAATACGGTCTGGGCGCTTAGCACCTAAATTCTGAGAAGCAAAGGTCGTCATCGAAGCAGAAATAGCAGTCATCGGAAGAAGGGCGAAGGCCATAATGCGTCGAGCCGCCGTTTGTGCACTTATAATCACTGCGCCAAAGGTATTGACAGAAGACTGTAAAATCACACTGCCGATGGACACAATTGAACTCATCAAGCCCATAGCCAAACCTTGCTCCAAGAGATCTGCGTACAAGGACTTATCCCATTTGAAATGCTTGCGCTGAGGCAAAAGTTCTGGCACACTCTTACAGATATAATAAAAGCAAAGAACCGCTGATAAACCTTGCGAAATAATGGTAGCAAGTCCCGCGGATTGAACTCCCAGATGCAGTTGCGTAATAAAATAGAGATCCAGAACCACATTAACCAGAGCAGAAAAAATCAAAAATCCAAGGGCAGCTAGACTGTCCCCAATGGACTGCAACAAACCTGCAAAAAGATTATAGGCAAAGCTGACACCGACACAAGTCACAATCATAGAAATATATTGATAGGACTGGGGAAGGATTTCAGCAGGGGTATCTAGGTACTGTAAAAGAGGATACAAACCAAGAAAGCCCAGCAGCATCACTACAACACTCAAAAGAGCCCCTAAAATCCAGGTGGATGCTACTGCTTCCTTGATTTTAGTGAAATTCCGAGCTCCATAATAACGGGCAATGACAATCCCCATGCCATTTCCAACACCAAGAGTAAAACCTACAATCAGGTCAAAAATCGCTGTCGTCGCCCCTACCGCTGCCAAGGAGTCTTGTCCAAGAAAACGTCCAACAATCAAGACATCAGCAGTGTTATAGAGTTGCTGAAAGATATTAGACAGCAAGATTGGGAAGGCAAAACTCAAGAGAGAAGGAAGAATCGGACCATGTATCAGGTCCACTGTTCGTTTTTTATTCATAAGGCTATTACATCAGCTTTCTAGTGGAGCCACAAGAAACAGCAAACTATAGTCAATCTGAAATCTTGAATCAAAAATCGAAAAAGTAGCGGATTTCTCCACTACTTTAACAGCTTATTCTTCAATTTCGATTTCAAGTTCATCGCCTAGGTCAAGTGTCACTTCTTCATTCACAGAATCTGCTTGAACTGCTTCATCTTTTTTGTTTTCAGTATCTTGTTCTGAAGCTTCTTCTCCATCAATCAAGCCAAATTTAGAACGGACTTGCTTATCAATTTCATCAAAGATTTCTGGGTGCTCTGCCAAATATTTCTTAGAATTCTCAGAACCCTGACCGATTTTTTCATCCTTGTAAGAATACCAAGCTCCTGCTTTTTTGATAATATCCAAGTCGCTTGCAATCTTCAAGAGTTCACCAGTCTTAGAAATTCCTTCTCCGTACATAATTTCAACTACGGTTTCCTTAAACGGTGGAGCTACCTTATTTTTTACAACCTTAATCTTAGTTTCTTTACCGACATTGGTTTCTTTTTGGTCACCAGTTCCCTTAATTTGTGTGTTACCACGAACATCTAAGCGGACTGAAGCATAGAATTTCAAAGCACGTCCGCCAGGTGTTGTTTCTGGATTTCCAAACATGACCCCAACTTTTTCACGCAATTGGTTGATAAAGATAGCAATTGTTTTGGTTTTATTGATAGAAGCACCAAGTTTACGCATGGCCTGACTCATCATACGGGCCTGCAAACCAACGTGGCTATCACCGATATCTCCATCAATCTCCGCACGAGGTACAAGGGCCGCAACTGAGTCGACCACGACAAGATCTACAGCACCTGAGTCAATCAATTTTCCTGCAATTTCAAGACCTTGCTCTCCTGAGTCTGGTTGTGACAAGAGCAATTCGTCAATGTTAACACCAAGGGCCGCAGCATAAGCTGGGTCAAGGGCATGCTCCGCATCGATAAAGGCTGCAATCCCACCTTCTTTTTGCGCTTGTGCAACTGCATGAAGGGCAACCGTCGTCTTACCAGATGACTCTGGTCCATAGATTTCGATGATACGTCCCTTAGGATAACCACCTGAACCAAGGGCAATGTCAAGAGCTAAAGAACCTGAGCTCATCACTTGCACCTTTTGCTCCGCACGTTCACCCAAACGCATGATTGATCCTTTACCAAAGTCTTTCTCAATCAATTTAAGAGCATCATTCAAGGCCTTTTCACGTTCTGCCCCAAATTTTTTTGAAATTTCTTCTAATTTTTTTGGTTTTTTCGCCATTCTATTCTCCTACATTCTAATGATCCTCAGACCTATCTACTATTATATCAAAAGTTAGTCACTTAATAAAGCCTTGCGAACTAGGTTAAAGGCATGCATAACAGCAATGTGACGTACATCTGCTCGACTTCTGCCTCCAATATTGACCTTGATAACCTCAGTTCCTTGCTCTCGAGCCAAGCCTATGAAGACTGTCCCAGCTGGATGCCCTTCTAGGCTATCTGGCCCTGCCACTCCAGTCAAACTAATTCCAAAATCAGATTGAGTCTTGTTTCGTGCCTGCTCAGCCATCTTCTGTGCTGTAAATTCAGATACCACACTCTGTTCTTCCAAATCCTTGACAGGAATATCCAACATTTTTGATTTTTCCTCCAAGCTATAGGTCACAAAACCACCCTTAAATATACTTGAAGCTCCTGAAAAATCCGCTACCCTAGCTTGGAAAAGACCTGCCGTCAAACTCTCTGCAGCCGTGATGGTTTTCCCTTGTTTTTTCAGTTCTTCTACCACAATGCTGGCTAAACTGGACTCTTCCCCATAACCATAACAAAGGTCTCGTAAAGAAAGTCCTTCAAAGGTCTGGCGATCCAAGATTTGATGTTCCAAAATATCCAGCACTTGATTCGCCTCTTCTTGACTGCTAGCCTTTGTTGACAGACGCAAGGTTACCTCTCCTGTCTTGGCATAAGGTGCCAAGGTCGGATCGGTCTGATTATCAATTAAATCAGCCAAAATCGTCACCAACTGGCTCTCGCCAATCCCAAAGAAACGAAGAACCCGGGAATACAGCTTACTCCCCGTCATCAACTTGGGTAGAAGTTGGTTTAAGACCATAGGCTTCAATTCACTTGGCGGACCAGGAAGGACAACGTAGGTCACTCCATCTACTTCTAGTATTCCTCCCACAGCCAGCCCCGTTTCGTTTGGCAGTGGAGTCGCTCCTTCTACAATTTGGGCTTGTCTTTCGTTATTCGGTGTTCGGGCATAATCTGGTCGCTGGGCGAAAAAGACATCTAACTTCTCCTGAGCCTGAGGATCGAAGACTAATTCTTTCCCTAAAAATTTAGCCAGAGTTTGTTTGGTCAAATCGTCCTCAGTCGGCCCTAAACCACCTGTCAAAATCACCAGACTGCTACGTTGACTGGCAATCTCAAGCAAAGACAAGAGACGGGCTTCGTTGTCTCCTACAGCCGTCTGAAAATATACATCTACCCCAATCTCTGCTAGTTTTTCTGATAAAAACTGAGCATTAGTGTTGACAATCTGTCCTGTCAAAATCTCTGTTCCAACAGCAATGATTTCTGCTTTCATGTTTCCTCCTACCTATCTATTCGTATTTTTTTGAAAAAATCGCAGGAAATTTCCCACGATTGATTTTTTATTTGTATCAAAAGTTAATTATCTTCATCACCAACAGGTGCTCTGCCAAATAAATCTTCAAATAAGACCGCATTGGTTTCAAGCTGAGTGACTTCTTCTTGTCCCAAAGAACGTCGGAGTAGATTTTGCATTTCCAACATATGGGCTCTCGAAACAATCTGGTAAGAAACACCTTGAAGCATCTCTCCTTCACCCTGCAACTGCTGAGTTTCAATGGTTTTAAATGAATCTTTATAGCCTAGCAAGTTAGGGATACTTTTTGCAGACAAATCAATATTGGTCTGCATATTGTCACTCAAAGCTTTTAGAATCTCTTGATAATGACCAACACTATTTAAACTGAGAGCTTTTTCCATGACTTTTTGAATAACTTCACGTTGACGTTTTTGACGACCATAATCCCCCTCAGGATCTTGGTAACGCATTCGTGCATAGACTAGGGCTTCTTCTCCCCCAATATGTTGCTCCCCAACACCGATAGAAATGGTATTAAATTCTTCTTGGTCACTGATAGAAATTGGGAAACCTAGGGTATTATTGACTGTAATACCACCTACTGCATCCACTAGTTTTTGTAACCCTTTCATATTGACCATCACATAGCGATCAATATGGATATTCATCATTTTTTGAATGGTTTCTATAGCAAGCTCTGCTCCACCATCTGCATATGCTGAATTCAGTTTCGCTTCATGAGCCTGACCATTCCCTGATTCAATGCGGGTCAGAATATCCCGCTCTAAACTCATCATTGTTGTTTTTTTCGTTTTAGGATTCACTGTCATCAAGATCATGCTATCACTTCTACCGACCCAAGTTTCAGTTCGTTCAGCATTTCCGGTGTCCACTCCCATTAACAGAATGGTTAGAGGTTCAGTCGCTTCAATAACCTTGGTTTCTTCGCCGATTTTTTTATAGGTTTTAGCTAAGGTTTCTGTCCCTTGTTGATAAATAGTATAAGCAAAAATACCTGCTCCTACTACAGTTACAGAAAGTAAAGCTAGCACCATTCCAATAATTTTTTTAACCATATTTCTACTAATCTATCAGTTTACCCATCAAGTAAACATCGATAAATTTCCCTTCTTCTATATATGCTCCACGCTCTTGGCGACCTTCAATTACAAAGCCATGCTTTTGATACAGATGAACTGCTGCTTGATTACGAGTTTGGACAGTCAGCTGGAGACGACGCAGAATGCCACTTGCTTGTGCCCACTCTATCGCTTCTTCTAGCAACAAACTTCCCAATCCATTATTCCAATATCTTTTTCCAATCACAATGAAGAGATCTCCAATATGATGGACTCTCTTGCGCTGGTCAGCTGTAATATTTACAATACCAGCAATTTTATCATTTAAGAATGCAAGTAAGGTTATCTGATTGTCCGAACTAGCTTGCTTGTTGAGGAATACTTCAATCTCCTCACTGGTCAAGAGAATACCATCTCCGTCTAAGCTGGTAAAATCTGTCTCCAAACTTACACGATTTAAAAAGGCCACTAATTCAGCTGCATCTTTAGGCTCTGCTTCCCTAATGAGCAATTCATACTCCATGTTGAAGCTCCTCTAAGAGTTTTTCTGCACGCAAACCCTTTGCCTGAAAATTTAAACGACGTCCATCTGCTTCTTTTAGAATTTCCAATTCTAAATAAGTATCTGGCAAGGCATCTCCTAAGAGATTTCCCCACTCAATAACAGTCACGCCTCCACCAAAGAGAAATTCATCCAAATCAATAGAATCCGCATCTCCTCCAATACGATAAACATCTAAATGGTAAAGCGGAAGACGCCCCTCATACTCTCTTACGATAGTATAGGTGGGACTTTTAATCATTTGAGAAATCTGCAATCCTTTCGCAAGTCCTTTAGTAAAGGTCGTTTTACCTGCGCCCAGTTCTCCAGTTAAGATTAAAACATCATTCTTTGCTAATAGATGACCCAAACGCTCCCCTAAGGATTGTAGCTCTTCTTCATTTTTTGTGTACATACTCTTATTATACCAAAAACTTTTCTTTTGTGTCTATTTTCCTGCTAAACTTATACTCAATGAAAATCAAAGAGCAAACTAGGAAGCTAGCCGCAGGCTGCTCAAAGCACTGTTTTGAGGTTGCAGATAGAGCTGACGTAGTTTGAAGAGATTTTCGAAGAGTATTACCATCATAACATCCATAAAAACAAGCTTTCTCTAAAAGAAAATGAGCGTAGCAATGACCAATACAAGATCTCGGAAAATATGACCATAAAAGGAAACTTCCTTCTTGACCGAATTTGGGACAAGATAGGCTGCAAAAAACAAACCCAGTCCAATATACATCAGAAGTGAGACAATGGTCATTGGATTTCTTAAGAAGAGAAGTGTGGCTAAAATAGTCACCAACACTGTCTTTTTTCTATCTAGCATAGCAAGTAAATCGCGCATGTATTTTTTCAAGGGTAAAAAAATCAGCAAATCTAGTCCAAATAGGAAAAAGAAGGATGGCAATAAAAAGTCAACTAATTCTTGCTGCAGCGTATTTTTGATGAACAAGTTATCTGACAGGACAAGAACAGCCCCTAACAAATTAATTAAAAGTAACATACTGTAAAAAAGCTTCACCGACTTCTTACTGGCTAGGACACTATGGACTTCTTGCTTACGGGTATAAAGATAATTTACTCCAGCACAGATTCCTGAAACGAAGACCATACTTCCGATGAAAAAAGCTGTACTTTGTTTAAAGGACAAGATGCATTCCTTCCATAGGAAACAGCTACTCAAACTGATTTGAATTAAAGCTAACAAAAATAAGATTCTCATTGATTTCATCTTTTCTCTCCCTTCATACCAATCATTATACTAGGAGAAAAAAGAGAACTGTTTCTAATCTTCTCAAATGTCTTTTTAAGACGCTAAACAAACATGAGAGACTAATACTCAATGAAAATCAAAGAGCAAACTAGGAAGCTAGCCGCAGGTTGCTCAAAACACTGTTTTGAGGTTGCAGATAGAGCTGACGTGGTTTGAAAAGATTTTCGAAGAGTATAAAGTCGCAACAACTGTGTCAATTGCACCAATTTAGTAAGAAAGTATAAAAAAAGAACACCCCGAAAGGTGCTCTGTATAAGTATAGTAATTCTTTCGAATTAACGTTTACTAAATTGTGATGCTTTACGAGCTTTCTTAAGACCTGGTTTCTTACGTTCAACTTTACGTGAGTCACGTGTAAGAAGTCCTGCGCGTTTCAATGAATCGCGGAAGTCAGGGTCTACTTGAAGAAGGGCACGAGCGATACCGTGACGGATAGCTCCTGATTGACCAGCGTATCCACCACCTACAACGTTAACGAAAACGTCGTATGAACCTACAGTTGAAGTAACTGCGAATGGTTGGTTGATGACAAGACGAAGGTCAGCGTGTGGGATGTACTCTTCAACATCTTTTTTGTTAACAGTGATTTTACCAGTTCCTGGAACAAGGCGAACGCGTGCAACAGCGTTTTTACGACGTCCAGTACCTGCATATTGTGCTTGTGACATACTTTATTGTTCCTTTCCTTAGATAAGTCCTGAAATGTCAAGAACTTCTGGTTGTTGTGCAACGTGAGTGTGCTCAGCTCCAACAAATACTTTCAACTTCATACCTTGAGCGCGTCCAAGAGTATTGTGTGGAAGCATACCTTTAACTGATTTCTCGATCAAACGTACTGCATTTTTAGAACGAAGTTCACCTGCAGAGATTTGTTTCAATCCACCTGGGTGGTTTGAGTGAGTGTAGTAGATTTTATCAGTTGCTTTTTTACCAGTCAATTTAACTTTTTCAGCATTGATAACAATCACAAAGTCACCTGTATCAGTGTGTGGTGTAAATGTTGGTTTGTTTTTTCCGCGAAGTACGCTAGCAACTACTGCAGAAAGACGTCCAAGTGGTACATCAGTTGCGTCAACTACGTACCATTTACGTTCAACCTGGCCTGGTTTAGCCATAAATGTTGTTTTGTTCATGATTTCTCCTATATATAGTTCGATTTTTGTTTACGATGATGGGTGTTCCTTCCCATCGAAAAGTATTTGGAAGGTTCCGGGGCCTTTCAAATGGGGTAAACAATACCGCCTACTATCATACCAAATTTCACCCCTAAAAGTCAATAGATATGAAAAATATTTTTCGGTAACTTCTCAAAGTAACTGAAAGTTATATAATCAAGTTAATTTGGGAATTTACCTATTAACTTCGGTAGATTTTTGGGAATTTTTCCCTGTAGCTAAAATCCTTTTCAAAAAATCACCTTTTCTTGATTTTTAATCCTATTTGCTGTATGATAAGGGAAAAGAAAGGGGACAGAGATATGGCTTTTACCAATACCCACATGCGGTCTGCTAGTTTTGGCATTGTTACCAGCTTGCCTGATGACATCATTGACTCTTTTTGGTATATCATCGACCATTTCTTAAAAAATGTCTTTGAATTGGAAGAAGAACTCGAGTTTCAATTGCTTAATAACCAAGGAAAGATTACCTTCCACTTTTCAAGTCAACACCTCCCTACAGCCATTGATTTTGACTTTAACCACCCTTTCGACCCTCTTTATCCTCCAAGAGTCCTGGTTTTAGATATGGATGGTAGAGAGACTATCCTCCTCCCAGAAGAAAATGACCTATTTTAATACTCAATGAAAATCAAAGAGCCAACTAGGAAGCTAGCCGCAGGTTGCTCAAAGCACTGCTTTGAGGTTGTGGATAGAACTGACGAAGTCAGCTCAAAACACTGTTTTGAGGTTGCAGATGGAAGCTGACGTGGTTTGGAAGAGATTTTCGAAGAGTATAAAAACTCTAGCCTTCAGTTACAAGCGACTGAAAACTAGAGTTTTTTCTATTTTTTCAAAGCATTATACAAGTTGCGGATCGGTTGCTTTAAGGTAGGATGGATAAAATGAGGCGCAATTTCTTGAAGAGATTCAAGGACAAAAAGGCGTTCCGCTATATAAGGATGAGGCAAGATGAGGTTGTCTGTATAAAGGATCTGGTCCTCCACAAAGAGCAAGTCCAAATCAATCAAACGAGGCCCCCAATGTACTTCTCTCACCCGTCCCATCTCTGACTCAATAGCTAACAAGGTCTCTAATAGCACTGGGGCAGGTAACCAGGTTTCTACTTCAATCACTTGATTAGCAAAGCTATCCTGCTCCACTCCACCCCAAGGCTCCGTCGTCAAGACACTGGACTCTTTGAGAATATGGATACCTCGATTTCGCATTTTCTCAATGGCTTGTTTCAAGTTTGCTTGCTTATTCCCCATGTTGCTTCCTAGGGCGATAAAGGCTCGTTGCTTACGGCGATGGATGGTTACGGAGCAAGTATCTAGTGGCAAATGAACCGGCGCCCAAGGCTTTTTCAGTTCCAGCTTCATTTCTTGGACAAGAGGATAGGTCTCAAAAGTACGTGCCACCAGTTTATAAGCTACCGTTTCAATCAAATCCTCACTCGTTTCCTGAAACCAAGTCGTCCACTGCTGACACAGTTCTCCATAATGTACAGAAGCCGTTAAATCTAAGTCTGTCGACGCCTTGGTCATATCATAGGATAGGATTGCGGAAATAACAAACTTCTGCCCCAATTCTTTCTCACTAGGAAATAGACCATGATAGGCAAAAATTTCCAAATCCTTAATCTGCAGTTGATCCATAATGATTCCTTTCTAGAAAAATCCGCTTCAAGCGGATTCTTTTTATACTCAATGAAAATCAAAGTGCAAACTAGGAAGCTAGCCGCAGGCTGCTCAAAACACTGTTTTGAGGTTGCAGATGGAAGCTGACGTGGTTTGAATTTGATTTTCGAAGAGTATTATAGTCCCATTAAACGATAAGCCTGGTCGCGGAGGTCCTTATCTGTTTCAAATAGACCACGAGCTACTGTCGTCAAGGTTGCAGTGCCTGGTTTTCTGACACCACGCATGCTCATACACATATGTTCCGCCTCAATGACAACAAAGGCTCCTTTAGCACCTAGATAGTCCATCAAGGCATCAGCCACCTCGATATTCAAACGTTCTTGAATTTGTGGTTTTTTCGAATAAACTTCAACCGTACGAGCTAGCTTAGACAAACCTGCCACACGACCATCTGGAATGTAGGCAATATGTGCTCTCCCATAAAATGGTAGAAAGTGGTGTTCACACATGGTATGGAAAAAAATATCCTTTTCTACCACCATATTATCGTCAATAATCTCAAAGGATTTTGACAAATGTTCCTCCGCTGTTTGACCAAGACCTGAAAAAATCTCTTGGTACATACGGGCTACACGAGCAGGTGTTTCCTGCAAGCCCTCACGGTTAGCGTCCTCTCCTACAGCTTCGATAATCATTTTTACAGCTGCTTCAATCTTTTGTGTATCCATTTTCATTCTTCCTCTCCATCAGATAGTCTCTCACTTGGCTCAAGAAATACAAGGAACCTGTGACAATCCTAACTGTTTGTTTCTCTTCTTTTTTATCTGTCAATTTCTGCTCTAGAAAATCCTGCCAATCTTGGTAGCTGAGATTTCTAGACTTAGCTGCCTCTTCCAGCACGCTTTCATCAGTCGCCCGACTATCGTCAAAATGTGTCAGTGTAAGCTCGGTATCTGGGATTTCTTCCAGCAAGTCCAACATATCCTCCAAGGCCTTGGTTTTGATGCAAGTAAAGAGGATTTCCTTATGATAATCCGCAAAGCGTTCTTGCAAGGTTGCCAATAAGGCCTTGATAGCATGGGGATTGTGGGCTCCGTCCAAAATCATCAGGGGGTCTCTCGACACAACTTCCAAACGCCCTGGCCAACTTGTTTCTTCCAAGGCTTGAGCAATCAAGATATTAGCTGGTAGCTCTCGACCATCTTCTTGACAAAAAGTATCAAGTAAAGCTATGGCCATCCCAGCATTCTCTATCTGGTGCAAACCAAGTAAACCTGTCTGGAAGCGCCCTTGTCTGACAGAACTGGTATAGTCAAAGACTTCCCCTGTCACCACACTCTCTTGATGACAAACTTGATAATCTTTCCCATAGGCAATTCTCGGCGCATCTTTCCCTTCCGCAATGCGGTCAATCACAGCCAAAGCTTCTGGAGCAATACGACCTGTCACCAAGGGAATACCTTGTTTGATAATACCAGCTTTCTGCTCTGCTATGGCTTCCAAGGTGTCACCAAGTAGGGCTACATGGTCCAATCCAATAGTCGTGATGCCTGTTAGAATAGGCTGGCAAATATTGGTACTATCTAAAAGTCCACCCATGCCCACTTCCATGATGGCCACATCTACTTGCTCTGCGGCAAAGTAATCATAGGCTATAGCTGTGATAATCTCAAACTCGGTTGTCCCCTGCAAATTGGCAGCCGATTCCCCTTCCAGTAAAGACTGATAGTCTGCCATGAGGGCTTCTAGCCTAGACACTGGAATGGATTCCCCATTGATGCTAATCTGGTCTGTATAATGAATGAGATAGGGCGAGTTGAACACCCCAACTCTCAGCCCCATCTTTTCTAGCATATTTTTCAAAAAAGCAATGGTCGAGCCCTTGCCATTAGTCCCTCCGATATGGATGACCTTGAGTTTGAGATGGGGATTGCCACGCAAAGCTAACAGTTCCACCATTCGTTCCAAGCCAAAATGCGGTTGATCCGTCCGATAGTTAGCAATCCACTGATTATTTTCAAATTCTTTCATCTTATTTATATTGTTTTAAATCTAAATTTTCCGCTTCATCAGCCAATCGAATGGCTGATGCAATTTCAACTGCCATCTTGTGACTGGCTACGTCATGCACGCGCACCACTTCCACACCCTGTCTCGCAGCGATACTGGTTACATGAGCCGAAGCCGTGTCCCGATTGCGGAAACCATGTTCTGTCTCAGGATCGACTTCAAAGCCATTTTCTTCAAGAATATTGATGACAAATCGCTTGCGCGACACTCCAAGAAAGATTGGATAGCCCTTCTGATGTAGTTTATCTAAGTCCCGTAAAAGGAGCAGATTTTCTTTCTTGGTCAGACCAAAGCCAATTCCTGAATCCAACAGAATATTTTCTTGTGCAATCCCAGCTTCCTCTGCTCTCGCTAGGGCTCGTTCAAAGAAAGCCTCCATCAACTCTTCGATTGGCGACGTTTCAAAGTCAGCTAACTCTTCCTCTGTAAAAGCTTGTCCAAATCCAAAATGAGGGAAGATGAGCGAGCTAGGGTGCTGAGGTCGCGCCATGACTGGATTAAACATAATGACTACTTTCGCTCCAGCCTTTGCAACTACATGGGCCATTTTTTCATCACCCATGAGACCAGTGATATCATTAACTAGATTAGCACCAGCAGCCAAAGCAGCCTCTGCCACCTGACTCTTCCAAGTATCAATGGAGATAAGGACATCGCTTTCCTTGCGAATCGCTTTAATCACTGGAACAACACGCTGGATTTCCTCTTCTATCTCAACATAGCTGCTTCCCAGCCCCGGCCGAGTCGATTCTCCGCCGATATCTAGCATACTAGCACCTTCTGCTATCAATTTACGAGCCTGCTGGAGTGCCTGCTCAAGAGCAAAAAATTGACCACCATCCGAAAAAGAATCTGGGGTTACATTGATAATTCCGCAAATAGCTGTCTTTGCATGATTGGCTTTACTTGACATATCGGTCACTCCCTCAAGGCTTTTCATCATATTATTTCTCTATTTTACCATAAAAAGAAAAAGATGGACACGATTGCATTCATCTTTTTCCCAGTAGAAACAAGTAAGCAATTGTCAAAAATTTTATACTCTTCGAAAATCTCTTCAAACCGCGTCAACGTCGCCTTGCCGTATATATGTGACTGACTTCGTCAGTCTTATCTACAACCTCAAAACAGTGTTTTGAGCAGCCTGCGGCTAGTTTCCTAGTTTGCTCTTTGATTTTCATTGAGTATTAAACAGAAATTCCTAAAATCCGACTCATGATCACCACAAGAGCCAACAAACAGAAAGCAACCCCATTCACAATCATGTGAAGTAAGATAGACATTTCCAAACGCTGGGTCTTGTAAGCCGTCCAAGATAGAACGATCGACATACCTCCATAAATCAATAAAGAAGGTAAATTACTTGGTTGATGCAATAAAGCAAACACAATCGTACCGACTACAAATCCCAAGTTCTCCTTGCCTCTGAAAATCTTTTTAGGAACAATCCCACGGCACAAGATTTCCTCACAAATTGGAGCAAGCAATGCTAGCAAGAAAAAGCTAGAAATCAAAGAACTATTTTGAACCATATCATTAATCTGAGACTGGTTACTTGTTGTCTTCTCATTTGACAGTTGTAACAAGATAGAACCAAGTATATTTGAACAGATAATGACTAAATAACTCAAGCCCAAACGTGCCAAATCCTTAGCTCTAAAAAAAAGAAAAATTAAAACTTGCTAATTGCGTTTTACGAGCTCCAATAATAAATAACGCTAAAACCACAATTGAAATACCAGCGACTATCAGTCCTGACTGTAACAGTGGTACTGCATTTAAAGTTAAAATAGCAGTAACCCCTAAAGGAACCTGATATAAAATTGTCGCTAGCAAAAAGACCAAAATCCAGCCTGCACGATTCAACAATTCTTTCCACATACTTTTCTCTTCCATCATTCATCTCCTAGACTTTGTATTAAAAAAAGGGGGAAATCCCCCCTGGGTCATTCTACTATAAGGCCATGCTGATGTAGTTCAGGATAAACAAGGCATCCAAAATCCAAATCATGACATGAACATCTTTAGCTTGACCTTTGACAAGCTTAGTCAAAGTGTAAGTCAAGAAACCAACTGCAATCCCTTGAGTGATAGAGTAGCTGAATCCCATAAAGATAGATGTGAAGAAAGCAGGAACTGCTTCAGACATATCATCCCAATGGATATTTTTCAAGCTAGCCAACATCATAATCCCAACGATAATCAAGATTGGAGCTGTAGCGGCTGTTGGTACAATCGCTAGAAGTGGGCTAAAGAAGCTTGAGATCGCAAAACAGATTGCCACGACCAAGGCTGTCAAACCAGTACGTCCACCTGCACCGATACCAGCAGCAGACTCAACATAAGTCGTTACGTTCGAAGTACCAGCGATGGCACCAATTGAAGTACCAATCAAGTCAGAGTAAAGAGCCTTGTCCAACTTAGCTGATTGGTGATTTTCACCATTTGTCGCTACAATACCAACTTTTTCACCTGTACCGATTAAGGTACCAATTGTATCAAAAATATCTGTCAATGAGAAGGCAAGAATAGCCATCAGGGTTTCAGGCAATCGAGCAGTATCTGAAATCAAAGCTCCCAAACCTTCTGAACCAAGAGCTGCACCAAAGACTGTTTTCAAGTCTTCAAAGGCTGCACCAACATGGTTATTAGCAAAATCGATACTAGACAAATCTACCAAACCAACTGCGATAGCAAGAACAGTTGTTGTCAAGATAGAGAGGATAATTCCCCCTTTAATTCCTTTGATAACAAAGAAAATTGTGATAGCAAGTCCTGCAAGAGCCACTAAAACAGCTGGATTATTAAAGCTGACCAATCCTGGAACTGCTGAAGAGTTTGCTGCAATCGTTGCTTGAGCTTTGTCAGCCCCTTCTCCTACAACAGTATAGTTGCCTGGATCAATCGTGAATTTCAAAAGTCCAGCATTCTTAATCCCTACATAGGCAAGGAAGACACCGATACCAGCTGAAATAGCTGAGCGAAGAGCATTGGGAATCGATTCAATGATCATTTTACGAACATTTGTCAAGGTAATAATCAATGAAATAATCCCACAGATGAAGACCATAGCTAGGGCTTCTTGCCAAGAATAACCGAGCCCAAATACAACTGTAAAGGTAAAGAAGGCATTGAGTCCCATACCTGGCGCTTGAGCATATGGTAAGTTGGCGTAGAAGGCCATCATCAGGGTACCAGCAACTGCACCGATAATCGTTGCGAGGAATACACCCTGAGCAGGCATTCCTGTTTGCGAAAGAATTTGTGGGTTTACAAAGAGAATATAACTCATTGCGAAGAAAGTCGTTAAACCAGCGAGAACCTCTGTACGAACGTCTGTACCGTTCTCTTTTAGTTTAAATAATTTGTCCATTATCAATCTCCTTTTAATTTTTACGAACAATAATAGAATTATATCATTTATCATTCACTTTTTCAATATCTTTGTTTAATTTATTTAAGAAATTGATTCAATTTCATTTTTTGTTTGGAATCTGCTTTTCTGCCTGCTTTTTGTTATAATAGTAGACATCTTATCTGAAAAGACACTAGAAAGGTCCCTATGACGAAAAAAATTATTGCACTAGATCTGGATGGAACCCTACTCAACTCAGACAGTCAAATTTCTGACTTTACCAAAAAAACCATCAAAAAAGTTGCTGAAAAAGGCCATCAGGTTATTATTACGACAGGGCGCCCTTACCGCATGTCAAAAGATTTCTACCGTGAACTAGGCTTAAACACTCCTATGATTAATTTCAACGGCTCCCTTACTCATTTACCAGACCAAGTTTGGGATTTTGAAAAGTGTTTGACTGTAGACAAAAAATATCTTTTAGATATGGTTCGACGTTCAGAGGACATTCAAGCCGATTTTATCGCTGGAGAATATCGTAAAAAATTTTACATTACAAATCCCAATGAAGAAATTGCTAATCCCAAACTATTTGGTGTAGAAGCTTTCCAGCCTGAAGATCAATTCAAGCCTGAATTGGTGACCAAGGACCCTAACTGTATCCTCTTGCAGACCAGAGCCAGTGACAAATATGCCTTGGCAAAAGACATGAACGCCTTCTACCAGCATCAACTGTCTATCAATACCTGGGGAGGTCCGCTCAATATCCTTGAGTGTACCCCAAAAGGTGTCAACAAAGCCTTTGCTTTGGACTACTTGCTCAAGGTAATGAACCGTGACAAAAAAGATTTGATTGCTTTTGGAGATGAGCACAATGATACCGAAATGCTTGCTTTTGCTGGGAAGGGTTATGCCATGAAAAATGCCAATCCAGAGCTACTCCCCTATGCAGATGAACAAATTTCCCTTACCAACGACCAAGATGGGGTTGCCAAAACCCTGCAAGACTTATTCTTATAACCTATACTGATACTCAATGAGAATCAAAGAGCAAACTAGGAAGCTAGCCGTAGGTTGCTCAAAGCACTGCTTTGAGGTTGTAGATGAAGCTGACGTGGTTTGAAGAGATTTTCGAAGAGTATGACCAGCTTGCAAGCTGGTCTTTATGCTCTTTTCACAGTCTCATCAACCAGTTATACTCATCTACTTTCAAAAAGCATTCTAGTCCATCTCCGATTAACGATGGACGTTATCACCTCCTTCTCCAGTCCTTGTATAACATCTTGAAGTTGATTCATGACATCTTCCAAAGTTCGAAAGGCTTTA
>NZ_VMMW01000043.1:0-24903 GCF_013277425.1 Streptococcus sp. 79 | reverse complement strand
TTTCCGTGTCTGAAGGCTTCTTTTCCTTTCTGTTGATAGGCTAGTAGCAGACGATTGCTTTGTCTTTCAGAAAGATTCAGTTCGACACAGGCTCGATTCTTTGTTTTCTTTCCTTGGTCTATAGCTTTTATCACAAGATATTTTTTCGTTTCATTCATATTCAGTTGGATACTTTTCATACGACTATTTTATCAAATGGGACATTTTCACGTTCGATTTACTAAAGACATTCTCACATTCGAATTACATTCCATCCCTGAAAGCGTAAAACAAACTAGTCAGGGTGGCTAGTTTGTGGTATAATGAAAGAGACTCAAAAAGAAACAGGAGAAATATGATGGATTTACTTTTAGCAATTGTATTGATTGTGCTAGTTTTTCTAGGAGGAGCTCTGGGAGGAATGTACTTGGTTCGTAAGCAAATTGAAAAGGAATTTGCTGACAACCCACGTTTGAATGCTGAAGCAGTTCGTACTCTTTTGAGTGCAAATGGTCAAAAACCAAGCGAAGCCAAGGTACAACAAGTGTACCACCAAATCATCCGCCAACAAAAAGCAGCCCTTGCTAACAATAAAAAGAAAAAATAAATAAGGAAAAGTCTGGGATGAAAGTTCCAGACTTCTCACTATGTTGGTTATGGTTTAGGGATGAGACTTTTTCCTTGCATTCTATTGATATTTGATTATGATTAAGAGAGATAGTTGTTGATTAGGCTGTCATTATTCAGTTCATAAGGAACGGTAATCATAATGAACTATCAATCAGAAAAAAGACTAGAAAGAAGACTGTATGGATAATCGCCCAATTGGTTTTTTGGATTCGGGTGTCGGGGGCTTGACCGTTGTGCGCGAGCTCATGCGCCAGCTTCCCCATGAAGAAATCGTCTATATTGGAGATTCGGCACGGGCTCCCTATGGTCCCCGTCCTGCTGAGCAAATTCGTGAATATACTTGGCAGTTGGTCAACTTTCTTTTGACCAAGGATGTCAAAATGATTGTCATTGCTTGTAATACTGCGACTGCGGTCGTCTGGGAAGAAATCAAGGCTCAACTAGATATTCCTGTCCTAGGTGTTATTTTGCCAGGAGCTTCGGCAGCTATCAAGTCCAGTCAAGGTGGGAAAATAGGTGTGATTGGAACGCCCATGACGGTACAATCAGATATCTATCGTCAGAAAATTCATGATCTGGCTCCAGACTTACAGGTGGAGAGTTTGGCCTGTCCCAAGTTTGCCCCCTTGGTCGAGTCTGGCGCCCTGTCAACCAGTGTTACCAAGAAAGTGGTCTATGAAACCCTGCGTCCCTTGGTTGGAAAGGTGGATAGCCTGATTTTGGGTTGTACCCATTATCCATTGCTCAGACCTATTATTCAAAATGTCATGGGACCAAAGGTTCAGCTCATCGATAGTGGAGCAGAGTGCGTACGGGACATCTCAGTCTTACTTAATTATTTTGAAATCAATCGTGGTCGCGATGCTGGACCACTTAATCACCGTTTTTACACAACAGCCAGCAGCCAAAGTTTTGCACAAATTGGTGAAGAATGGCTGGAAAAAGAGATTCATGTGGAGCATGTAGAATTATGACAAATAAAATTTATGAATATAAGGATGAACATGACTGGTATGTCGGGTCCTATGGTATTTTTGGTGGCGTCCGGACGTTGACGGATGATGACTTGGATTTTCCTCTATTGGAGTTTGCCCAAAGATTTCGAGATGAGGATCGAGGTTTTCCTGTTTCTGTTACTGTTTTACGCTATGGTTCTCTCTACCGTTTATTGTCTTTTGTGGTAGATATCCTCAACCAAGAAATGGGACGAAATGTGGAAGTCATTCAACGTCAGGGGGGGGGTCTCTTAGTTGAAAATGGGCAACTCCTGCATGTAGAATTGCCTAAAGAAGGTGTTGATGTAGAAGCATTCTTTGAGACAAACAAGGTCAGAGAAACCTTATTGATTGCGACTCGTAACGAGGGCAAGACCAAGGAATTCCGAGCTATCTTTGACAAGCTAGGCTACGATGTGGAAAATCTTAATGATTATCCAGACCTGCCTGAAGTAGCAGAAACAGGTATGACCTTTGAAGAAAATGCCCGCCTCAAGGCAGAAACCATTTCCCAATTAACGGGCAAGATGGTTCTGGCAGATGACTCAGGTCTCAAAGTCGATGTCCTTGGTGGCTTGCCAGGTGTCTGGTCAGCTCGTTTCGCAGGAGTGGGAGCTACTGACCGTGAAAACAATGCTAAACTCTTGCACGAATTGGCCATGGTCTTTGAACTCAAGGACCGCTCGGCTCAATTCCATACAACCCTAGTCGTAGCCAGTCTCAACAAGGAAAGTTTGGTTGTTGAAGCAGACTGGCCAGGCTACATTAACTTTGAACCTAAGGGTGAAAAT
The DNA here is from genome assembly GCF_013277425.1 of Streptococcus sp. 79. Classification (NCBI taxonomy): domain Bacteria; kingdom Bacillati; phylum Bacillota; class Bacilli; order Lactobacillales; family Streptococcaceae; genus Streptococcus; species Streptococcus sp. 79. Next base: position 22,508 of record NZ_VMMW01000043.1, on the reverse strand, counting down.
GGCTTCGGCTATGACCCTCTCTTCCTTGTAGGAGAGACAGGCAAGTCCTCAGCTGAATTAACCCTTGAAGAAAAAAATAGTCAATCTCACCGTGCCTTAGCCGTTAAGAAACTTTTGGAGGTATTTCCATCATGGCAAAGCAAACCATCATTGTAATGAGCGATTCTCATGGCGATAGCTTGATTGTGGAAGAAATCCGTGATCGCTATGTAGGCAAAGTTGATGCCGTTTTTCATAACGGCGATTCTGAATTGCGTCCCGATTCTCCACTTTGGGAGGGCATCCGCGTTGTTAAAGGGAATATGGACTTCTATGCAGGTTACCCAGAACGTTTGGTGACTGAGCTTGGTTCGACCAAGATTATCCAAACCCATGGTCACTTGTTTGACATCAATTTCAACTTTCAAAAGTTGGACTACTGGGCTCAGGAGGAAGAGGCCGCTATCTGCCTCTATGGTCACTTGCATGTGCCAAGTGCTTGGATGGAAGGCAAGACCCTCTTTCTAAATCCAGGTTCCATCAGTCAACCACGTGGAACCATCAGAGAATGTCTCTATGCTCGTGTGGAGATTGATGATAGTTACTTCAAAGTGGACTTTTTGACACGAAACCATGAGGTGTATCCAGGCTTGTCCAAGGAGTTTAGCCGATGATTGCCAAGGAGTTTGAGACTTTCTTGTTGGGGCAGGAGGAAACTTTTTTGACTCCTGCTGAAAATCTAGCCGTGTTGATTGATACCCACAATGCGGATCATGCGACCCTCTTGCTCAGTCAGATGACCTATACCCGTGTTCCTGTTGTGACAGATGAAAAACAGTTTGTTGGGACGATTGGGCTCAGAGATATTATGGCTTATCAGATGGAGCATGACTTGAGCCAAGAAATCATGGCAGATACGGATATCGTTCATATGACGAAAAGGGACGTAGCGGTTGTTTCGCCTGATTTTACCATTACGGAGGTCTTGCACAAGCTGGTAGATGAGTCCTTCTTGCCGGTTGTGGATGCGTCAGGGATTTTCCAAGGGATTATCACGCGCAAGTCTATCCTCAAGGCAGTCAATGCCCTCTTGCATGACTTTAGTAAGGAATATGAGATTCAATGCAAATGAGAGACAGGATTTCAGCCTTTTTAGAGGAAAAGCAGGGCTTATCTGCCAATTCTAAGCAGTCCTATAAGTATGATTTGGAGCAATTTTTAGATGTAGTGGGCGAGCGGATTTCTGAGACCAGTCTCAAGATTTACCAAGCCCAGCTAGCCAATCTGAAAATCAGCGCCCAGAAGCGAAAGATTTCGGCCTGTAACCAATTTCTCTATTTTCTCTATCAAAAAGGAGGAGTGGACAGCTTTTATCGTTTGGAATTAGCCAAACAAGCTGAAAAGAAGACCTCAAAACCAGAACTGTTAAACCTAGACTCTTTTTGGCAAGAAAGTGACTATTCAGAGGGCCGTTTACTGGCTCTTCTTATCTTGGAAATGGGGCTCTTGCCGAGTGAGATTTTAGCCATCAAGGTTGCGGACATCAATCTGGATTTTCAGGTGTTGCGAATCAAGAAGGCTTCCCAACAGAGGATTGTCACCATTCCTACGACCTTGCTTTCAGAATTGGAACCCTTGATGGGCCAGACCTATCTTTTTGAAAGGGGAGGGAAAGCCTATTCTCGTCAGTGGGCCTTCCGTCAACTAGAAGCTTTTGTCAAGGAGAAAGGTTTCACAACCTTATCAGCCCAAGCCTTGCGGGAACAGTTCATTCTAAGACAAATAGAAAACAAGGTCGATTTGTACGAAATTGCAAAAAAACTAGGATTAAAAACAGTCCTGACCTTAGAAAAATATAGATAATGGATATTAAATTAAAAGATTTTGAAGGGCCTCTGGACTTGCTCTTGCACCTGGTTTCTAAGTACCAGATGGATATCTACGATGTGCCTATCACAGAAGTCATCGAACAGTATCTAGCCTATGTCTCAACCCTGCAAGCCATGCGTCTGGAAGTGACGGGCGAGTACATGGTCATGGCCAGTCAGCTCATGCTGATCAAGAGCCGCAAGCTCTTGCCAAAGGTAGCGGAAGTGACAGATTTGGAGGATGACCTGGAGCAGGATCTTCTCTCCCAAATCGAAGAATACCGCAAGTTCAAGCTCTTGGGGGAGCACTTAGAAGCCAAGCACCAAGAAAGGGCCCAGCACTATTCCAAAGCACCCACAGAGCTGATTTACGAAGATGCGGAGCTTGTTCATGACAAGACGACCATTGACCTCTTTTTGGCTTTTTCAAATATCCTAGCCAAGAAAAAAGAGGAGTTTGCACAGAATCACACGACTATCTTGCGGGATGAGTATAAGATTGAGGACATGATGGTCATCGTAAAAGAGTCCTTGACTGGACGAGATCAATTGCGCTTGCAGGATTTGTTTAAGGAAGCCCAGAATCTCCAAGAGGTCATCACCCTCTTTTTGGCAACCCTAGAGTTAATCAAAACCCAGGAGCTGATTCTTGTGCAAGAGGAAAGTTTCGGAGATATTTATCTCATGGAAAAGAAGGAAGAAAGTCAAGTGGCCCAAAGCTAGACTTGATAGAGAGGAAAGATGAGTACTTTAGCAAAAATAGAAGCGCTCTTGTTTGTAGCGGGTGAAGATGGGATTAGAGTCCGCCAGTTAGCTGAGCTCCTCTCTCTGCCACCGACAGGCATCCAACAGAGTTTAGAAAAATTAGCCCAGAAGTATAAAAAGGACCCAGATTCCAGCTTGGCTCTGATTGAGACAGGGGGCGCTTATAGATTGGTGACCAAGCCTCAATTTGCAGAGATTTTGAAGGAATACTCTAAGGCACCTATCAACCAGAGTTTATCTCGGGCTGCCCTTGAGACCTTGTCCATCATTGCCTACAAACAGCCCATCACACGGATAGAGATTGATGCCATCCGTGGGGTCAACTCGAGTGGGGCCTTGGCAAAGTTGCAGGCCTTTGACTTGATACGAGAAGACGGGAAAAAAGAAGTGTTGGGTCGTCCCAACCTCTATGTGACTACGGATTATTTCCTAGATTACATGGGGATAAACCATTTAGAAGAATTACCAGTGATTGATGAGCTTGAGATTCAAGCCCAAGAAAGCCAATTATTTGGTGAAAGGATAGAAGAAGATGAGAATCAATAAGTATATTGCCCACGCAGGTGTGGCCAGTAGGAGAAAAGCAGAAGAGCTGATCAAGCAAGGTTTGGTGACGGTTAACGGCCAAGTGGTGCGTGAACTAGCAACCACTATCAAGTCAGGCGACAAGGTCGAAGTTGAAGGTCAACCTATCTACAACGAAGAAAAGGTCTATTATCTGCTTAACAAACCACGTGGTGTGATTTCCAGTGTGACAGATGACAAGGGTCGTAAGACTGTTGTCGACCTTCTGTCCAATGTAAAAGAGCGCATTTACCCAGTTGGACGTTTGGACTGGGATACATCAGGGGTCTTGATTTTGACCAATGATGGGGATTTTACGGATGAGATGATTCACCCTCGTAATGAGATTGACAAGGTTTATGTCGCGCGTGTTAAAGGTGTGGCCAATAAGGATAATCTCCGCCCCTTGACCCGTGGACTTGAGATTGATGGTAAGAAAACCAAACCGGCTGTCTATGAGATTCTCAAAGTGGACCCAGTCAAAAACCGCTCTGTGGTGCAGTTGACTATCCATGAAGGGCGTAACCACCAGGTTAAAAAGATGTTTGAAGCTGTCGGTCTCCAAGTAGATAAGTTGTCACGGACCCGTTTTGGACACCTAGACTTGACAGGACTTCGTCCAGGAGAATCCCGTCGTCTTAATAAAAAAGAAATCAGCCAACTACACACCATGGCTGTAACCAAGAAATAATGAAACGAATTTTAATAGCGCCTGTGCGCTTTTACCAACGGTTTATCTCACCAGCCTTTCCACCCTCTTGTCGCTTTGAGCCGACTTGTTCCAACTACATGATTGAGGCTATTGAAAAACATGGCTTCAAGGGTGTTTTGATGGGCTTGGCTCGGATTTTACGTTGCCATCCCTGGTCGAAAACAGGTAAGGACTCCGTCCCAGACCACTTTTCCCTCAAACGGAATCAAGAAGGGGAATGAGGTGGGGTAAATAGATTTCAAAATGATAAAAACGCATCCTATCAGGTTTGAGTGAACTTGATAGGATGCGTTTTAGAATGTCAAAATTTTATACTCTTCGAAAATCTCTTCAAACCGCGTCAGCTTCTATCTGCAACCTCAAAACAGTGTTTTGAGCAACCTGCGGCTAGTTTCCTAGTTTGCTCTTTGATTTTCATTGAGTATTAAATTGAGTTTGAAGTGGCTTATTTCAAAGCTTTTTGTGTGTCTTCAATCATGAGTTTTGTTGATTCAAGACCGCCTCCACTTAGATACCAGAGGTCTGGTGTTAGTTGGATAATCTTACCATTTTTAGCGGCAGGTGTTTCAGCGATAAGGGCATTTTCTAGGACACCGTCGTTGCTAGAGTTATCCCCACCGATGGCAAGGGTACGGTTGATGACAAAGAGAATGTCAGGGTTGATTTCTTTGACACTTTCAAAGCTGACTTCTTGTCCGTGGCGAGAATCTTCAAATTGAGTATCAGTTGGCTTGAATTTCAAGGTTTGATACAAGAAAGAAAAACGAGATTGAGCACCAAAGGCTGCCATTTTTCCTTCATTAAGGAGGATGGCAAGGGCTTTTTTGTCAGAGCTTTCATTTTTAGTAGCGACTTCTTGAATGCTCTTGTCTAGCTTGACTAATTCTTCCTTGGATTTCTGTGCACCAGTTTCGCCGAAGGCGCTTGCTAAGGATTCGATATTAACCTTGGTAGAAGTCCAGTAGTCGTCCTTGCTTGCTTGGAAGAGAACTGTTGGGGCGATTTCTTTGAATTTGTCTACGAATTTTTGTGTACGTAGGGAAGCAATAATCAAATCAGGCTCAAGGGCGGCGATAGCTTCTAAATCAGGTTCTCTCATAGAACCAACATTTTTAACTTTTCCAGCTAGGTCTTTGAGATAGGTTGGTACTGTTTTTGTAGGCATTCCAACGATATTTTTTTCAAATCCTAGAGCACGAATAGTATCCGCAGCGCCGAGGTCAAAGGTCACAATCTTTTCAGGAACTTTGGAAAGTTTGACTTCGTCTAGTGAACTTTTAATGGTTATCTCTGTTGGAGCAGAGTTGCTTGTTTCCGACTGACTAGTGCTTGAGTTTGTATTTGTACTGCATGCACCAAGTAGAAGCAAGAAGCTGGCCACTAGGGCAGTGAAATAAAGTTTAAGGGATGTTTTCATGATTTCTCCTTTTTAAAATGTGATAACGATTTAGGGAGTCTCTTGGTCTTATTGACTAAGAGACCGAAGGTTCTCTAACTTGAGCTTCTATGTTACTAGCTATAGATACAGATCTTTTTGCCATTGATATCAGCTAGCGTGATAGGAATCTCATAGAGTTGACTGAGCAGGTCAGCCTGCATGATTTGATTGGTTCTTCCCTTGCTAAAGACCTGGCCGTCCTTGAAGGCGACAATCTCATCTGCATACTGACTGGCCATGTTGATATCGTGGAGGACGATGATAATGGTCTTGCCGAGTTCCTCCACCAGTCGCCGAAGAATCTGCATCATGCTGACGCTTTGCTTGATATCGAGATTGTTGAGTGGTTCGTCCAGCAAGATAAAGTCCGTATCCTGGGCCAGTACCATAGCGATAAAGACACGTTGGAGCTGGCCGCCAGACAGACTATTGATGTAGCGGTCTTTTAAGTTTATCAGTTCCAGATAGTTCAGAGTTTCTCGAATTTTTTCCCAGTCTTCTTCTCTCAGGCGTCCTCGGCTGTAGGGAAAACGTCCAAAGCTGACCAGTTCTTCAACGGTTAATTTTGCCTGGTAATTGATCTTCTGCTTTAGGATGGTCAGTTCTTGGGCTAGTTCTTGCGAATTCCAACTCTCGATTTCACGTCCTTTGATACTGAGAACTCCCTGATCTTTCTTGGTTAGTCTGCTCATGATGGAGAGGAGAGTCGATTTTCCAGCACCATTTGGACCAATAAAGGCTGTCAGTTTTTGAGGACTGACTTCAAGCGAAATGCCTTGCAAAATATCCTGTTTTTGAATGGATTTGTCAATGTTTTCCAGTTTCACTGACGAGACCTCCTATATAGTAAGATAAAGAATAAGAAGCCACCCACACTCTCAATGATCATACTGATACGAATTTCCAGTGCAAAGACTCGTTCAATCAAGGATTGCCCCAAGGTTAAGCTAATAAATCCAACCAGAATGGCCACTATAAAGAGTAACTTGTGCTGATAGTCTTTGACAATCAGGTAGGTGAGGTTGGCCAGCATAAAGCCGAAGAAGGCCATAGGTCCTACCAAGGCAGTGGCCGTTGAGGTCAAAAGCACGATTCCCCAGAGGAGCTCTTTCTGTTCTTTTTCAACATCGAGTCCCAATATCTGAGCCGTTTCTCTTTGCAGGTGCAAGACATCTAGAACGACTGCTTTTCGAAAGAAAAAGATTGTCAAAGCGAGGATGATCAGAGAACCGATGGCTAGGATGGAAGTGTTGAGATGTTGAAAGGAGGCAAAAAGACTATTTTGCAGTTTATCGTATTCGTTTGGATCCATTAGGACTTGAAGGAAGGTGCTGATATTTCGAAAGAGACTTCTGAGCGCTAGACAGATCAGAAGGATGAAGACCAGGTCTTGCTTCATCAGTGTCTTCAAGTAACCTTGTAAGGCGAGAAAGAAGAGGGACTGGACAAGAAGTAAGACTAGGAATTCTAAGATAGGGGATTTGCCAAGTTGAAGAAACTTGCTTTCAAAAACCAGTAGTAGGGTTTGTAGTAGGACGTAGAAGGATTCAATTCCCAAAATACTAGGCGTCAGGAAGCGATTTTCCGTCAGGGTTTGAAAACTAATGGTCGAAATCCCAGTCGCGATGGCTACCAAGAGATAAACGATGATCTTTTGGGAACGCAACTTCCAAGCAAAGGCTGACAAGTGAGTGATGGGCCAAAAGTAGAGAAGACAAGCTCCGATGGCAAGAATAATGAGAATCCAGAAGAGCTTGGTATGTTTGCTTTTAGTCTGCATCTTTTCGTCCCCCTCTCCAGAGAAGTAGGATAAAGACGAGGCTACCAATGATTCCTAGCAAGAGACTGACAGACAACTCATAGGGCCTGATCAGAACTCGGGATAGGATATCGCAAGCCAGAACTAGATTGGCACCAACCAGTGCGACCATGAGTTTGGTTTGACTTAGATTATCTCCATAGCGCTTGCGAACAAGATTGGGAACGATAACTCCGAGAAATGGTAAGGCACCCACGGTAATCATGGTGACGCTTGTCGTTAGCGCCACCAGAAAGAGGGCCAGTTTTTCAAGTAGGGAGTAGGAAATCCCCAAACTCTCGCTGGTTTCTTTCCCTAGATTCATGATGGTGAAGGTTTGGGATAATTTCCAAACGGTTATCAGGATGATGAGGCCTAAGAAGAGCCACTCATACTGATGGGTCTGAATCATGGAGAAGGAGCCCTGGGTCCAGGCAGTCATACTCTGAACCAGATTGAAACGATAGGCGATAACTTCTGTGACTGAGCCGATAATCCCGCTATAGATGATCCCAATCAGAGGCAACACCCACCTTTCCTTTACAGTAAAAATGGTCATAAAGGCTAGGAAGAAGAGGGTGAATACGATGGATGAAACAAAAGCGAAGAGCATCTTTTGGGTCAGACTAGCCGATGGAAAGACAAAAAGGCTCAGCACCATTCCCAGTTTGGCGGCTTCAGTCGTTCCAACTGTACTCGGTGCAGCAAACTGATTTTGGGTAATAGTCTGCATGAGAAGGCCTGCCATACTCATACTAGAGGCAGTCAGGAGAATACTGATAGTTCTTGGGAGACGGGACTCTTGAAAGAGGAGCCAGGTCTGCTGGTCGAAATCAAATAGCTTTCCCCATGAAAAATCACTGGTCCCAATGCTAATAGAGAGAAAGACTAGGAGTAGAAGTAAGCCAATTAAATAATGAGAAAGTTTCATACCCCGTCCTTTCATGTAGATTTGGTATCGAAAGATGCCTGCGGATATAAATGTAACATTATTTTTCTAATCTGTCAATAAAATTTCTGACAATTTAATGTAAAAAAGAAAGAAAAATTCCTGAAAGAATATCTGTCTCTCTTTTTTATAGGAAAACTGAGTAAGAAACTATCCACCTTCCCACTATCCTTCTCCTCTAAAAAGTGGTAAAATGGATGAAAGAAAGAAGGAACTGAAATGACAACATTATTTTCAAAAATTAAAGAAGTAACAGAACTTGCTGCGATCTCAGGTCATGAAGCGCCTGTCCGTGCTTATCTTCGTGAAAAATTGACACCGCACGTGGATGAAGTGGTGACAGATGGCTTGGGTGGTATTTTCGGAATTAAACATTCAGAAGCTGCAGATGCACCGCGTGTCTTGGTCGCTTCTCACATGGATGAAGTTGGTTTTATGGTCAGCGAAATCAAGCCAGATGGTACCTTCCGTGTGGTAGAAATCGGTGGTTGGAATCCTATGGTGGTTAGCAGCCAACGTTTCAAACTCTTGACTCGTGACGGTCGTGAAATTCCTGTGATTTCGGGTTCTGTCCCTCCACATTTGACTCGTGGAAAGGGTGGACCAACCATGCCTGCTATTGCAGATATCGTCTTTGATGGCGGTTTTGCGGATAAGGCTGAGGCAGAAAGCTTTGGCATCCGTCCTGGCGACACCATCGTGCCAGATAGTTCTGCAATCTTGACAGCCAATGAAAAAAATATCATTTCAAAAGCTTGGGACAACCGCTACGGTGTTCTTATGGTTAGCGAGTTGGCGGAAGCTCTGTCAGGTCAAAAACTCGGAAATGAACTCTATCTGGGTTCTAACGTCCAAGAAGAAGTTGGTCTCCGCGGTGCTCATACATCTACAACCAAGTTTGACCCAGAAGTCTTCCTTGCAGTTGACTGTTCACCAGCAGGTGATGTCTACGGTGGTCAAGGCAAGATTGGAGATGGAACCTTGATTCGTTTCTACGATCCAGGTCACTTGCTTCTCCCAGGAATGAAAGATTTCCTTTTGACAACGGCTGAAGAAGCTGGAATCAAGTACCAATACTACTGTGGTAAAGGCGGAACAGACGCTGGCGCAGCTCATCTGAAAAATGGCGGTGTTCCATCTACAACAATCGGTGTTTGCGCTCGTTATATCCATTCTCACCAAACCCTCTATGCAATGGATGACTTCCTAGAAGCCCAAGCTTTCTTGCAAGCCTTGGTGAAGAAATTGGATCGTTCAACGGTTGATTTGATTAAAAATTATTAAACCATAAGGGAGGTGGTAGGGATGGTAGAACCAAACCTAGAAAGCCTTATAAAAGATCTTTACAATTATGCTCGACATGATTTGAGTGAGGATTTAGTTGCTGCTCTCCTAGAGACTGCTAAAAAACTGCCTACTACAAATGAGCAATTGCTGGCAGTTCGTCTCTCAGGTTTGGTCAATCATGAATTGCTCCTAAATCCCAAACATCCGGCACCTGAGTTGCTCAATTTGGCTCGTTTTATCAAGAGAGAAGAAACCAAGTACAGAGGAACCGCAGTTTCTGCGCTTATGTATGGGGAGATTTTTAAAATGCTTTGATTCCATTGTGGATCAAAGTATTTTTTGGTACGACGGGCATGTCGTGCATCTGAGGTGTAAGTCCTCGGTGGGCACCTGCTACCGGTGAACCCAATAGCGATTCCCAAGCCTGACTATCGTGAGGTAGCGGATTAAAACGGTCTGGAGATAGACCGTTTTAAGTCTGACACTGGAAATAAGAATCGTTAGAGGAAGGGATAGCGAAATCGTGGCTCTACGAACAGGAAGGTGATAGTAAGGCGTATATAGCGGATAAGGGGGCCAGAAACTCTAAAGTCCAAAAAGGTAGTCGTAACCTATATGCGTAAATCACGAGAGTAATTGAATTCGGACTAAGGTTTGTGTGAAAAAGATAAATCTTTCTAGAGTCTAAAGACTCTGCGTCAGATTTCCTATTTTCACTCTAACCTTTTAACGTCCTCATATCTTGTATAAACGAGGAAAGATGTAGGACTTATCCCGTGAGATCTCATGAGCGCTGAAAGCGTAGTAACAAGGAATCATGAGAAGTCAGCCGAGACCATAGTAGTGATGAAACTTCTGTAATGGAAGTGGAACGAAGTGAGGAATCGTCAAACGGTAGGGGATAGGCTGTTTGAAGTGTGCTATGAGAAAGATAGGGTAAGGTGAAATTAATACTCTTCGAAAATCTCTTCAAACCACGTCAGCTTCATCCGTAACCTCAAAGCAGTGCTTTGAGCTGACTTCGTCAGTTCTATCTACAACCTCAAAACACTGTTTTGAGCAGCCTGCGGCTAGCTTCCTAGTTTGCTCTTTGATTTTCATTGAGTATAAATACGAACAAATTGATTGGGAAATTCAAATTGCTTTCTATCAATGTTTTAGAAGATACAGTGCCCTAGTCCAACTTCAATATACTATAGAAGAACAGATGGAAGCAATTATGATTTACTTCTATCTTTAAAATAAATGGTCTGATAGGAAAAACGTGTCTCCTAATAAAATATAGGATAGTACGGATGGAAGGCTTTTGTAGACTGGAGGACGAAGGAGTTTAGAAACTCTCGTTAAAAGTTAGTTGAACCGGAGTATGGTGATGTAAATCATTATCAAAAATTATTTCTAAATCGAAATAGTTGACAGTTGAAAGGACAAGTGTTACAATTATTCTATTCATTTCGATATCGAAATAATTGGAGGTGTTATGAAAGATAGTCATTTGCTAGCCCATCATATTCGTTTGTTGAATGGGCGGATTTTTCAGAAGTTACTGAGCCAAGATCCTGAGGCTCTTTATAGGGGTGAACAGGGTAAGATTTTAGCGGTTTTATGGAATAGTAAAACTGGCTGCGCAACTGCGACAGATATCGCGCTTGCGACTGGGCTTGCGAATAATACGCTGACGACTATGATAAAAAAGCTAGAGGAACAAAAGCTTGTAATTGTTAGTCCGTGTGGAAAAGACAAGCGTAAGAAGTATTTAGTTTTAACGGAGTTAGGCAAGTCCCAGAAAGAAGTGGGACATCGTGTCAGTCAGAAATTGGATACGATCTTTTACAAAGGATTTTCAGAGGAAGAAATTCGGCAATTTGAAGCCTTTCAAGAAAGAATTTTGGCGAATCTGAAAGAGAAGGCAAAAGAGGATTAAAATAGATCAAATTAGCTGTTTATAAGTAAAGGCCGCTTTCGACTTTGTTTTCCAACTCTTAGGACAAGGAAACTATGTGGTTAGTTATGGTCAGACTCAGATTGATGGCCTTGCTTATGCCCAGTACAATATCTTCCGTTTAGAAAATGGAAAAATTGTAGAGCATTGGGACAATAAGGAAGTCATGCCTAAGGTAGAAGACATGACCAATCGAGGAAAGTTTTAAAATGAGGACAAAGAATGATTGAATACAAAAATGTAGCACTGCGCTACACAGAAAAGGATGTCTTGAGAGATGTCAACTTACAGATTGAGGATGGGGAATTTATGGTTTTAGTTGGGCCATCTGGCTCAGGTAAGACGACCATGATTAAGATGATTAACCGTCTCTTGGAACCGACTGATGGAAATATTTATATGGATGGCAAGCGCATCAAAGACTATGATGAGCGTGAACTTCGTCTGTCTACTGGTTATGTTTTACAGGCCATTGCCCTATTTCCAAATCTAACGGTTGCGGAAAATATTGCCCTGATTCCTGAGATGAAGGGCTGGACTAAGGAAGAAATTGCTCAGAAAACAGAAGAGCTTTTGGGCAAGGTTGGTTTACCAGTAGCTGAGTATGGGCATCGTTTGCCTAGTGAACTATCTGGTGGAGAACAGCAACGGGTTGGTATTGTCCGTGCTATGATTGGTCAGCCTAAGATTCTCCTCATGGATGAGCCTTTTTCGGCTCTTGATGCTATTTCGAGAAAACAGTTGCAAGTTCTGACAAAAGAATTGCATAAAGAGTTTGGGATGACAACGATTTTTGTAACCCATGATACGGATGAAGCTTTGAAATTGGCGGACCGTATTGCTGTTTTGCAGGATGGAGAAATTCGCCAGGTGGCGAATCCCGAGACCATTTTAAAAGCGCCTGCCACAGAATTTGTAGCAGACTTGTTTGGAGGTGGTGTTCATGACTAATTTAATTGCAACTTTTCAGGATCGTTTTAGTGATTGGGTGACAGCCCTATCTCAACATTTGCAGTTGTCACTGTTGACCCTGTTACTAGCTATTTTTATCGCGATTCCCTTGGCTGTTTCTCTTCGCTATCATGAGAAGTTGGCCAACTGGGTCTTGCAGATTGCAGGGATTTTTCAGACTATCCCGTCATTGGCCTTGTTGGGGCTCTTTATTCCCTTGATGGGAATTGGAACCTTGCCGGCTTTGACAGCACTAGTAATTTATGCGATCTTTCCGATTTTACAAAATACCATCACTGGACTCAAGGGAATTGATCCGAGTCTGCAAGAGGCTGGGATTGCCTTTGGGATGACTAGATGGGAGCGACTCAAGAAGTTTGAAATTCCACTGGCTATGCCGGTTATCATGTCTGGGATTCGGACGGCAGCAGTGTTGATTATCGGTACGGCAACCTTGGCTGCCTTGATTGGTGCTGGGGGACTAGGTTCCTTTATCCTTTTGGGAATTGACCGTAATAATGCCAGTCTGATTTTGATTGGGGCCCTTTCTTCAGCAGTGCTTGCCATTGCCTTTAACTTCCTACTAAAAGTGATGGAAAAAGCAAAATTGCGGACGATTTTTTCTGGTTTTGCCTTGGTGACCATATTGCTTGGTTTGTCTTATAGCCCAGCCCTCTTAGCTCAAAAAGAGAAAGAGAACTTGGTCATTGCTGGGAAATTGGGTCCAGAACCAGAAATTTTGGCCAATATGTATAAGCTCCTCATTGAAGAAAATACCAGTATGACTGCGACTGTTAAACCAAATTTTGGGAAAACAAGCTTTCTCTATGAAGCTCTGAAAAAAGGCGATATTGACATCTATCCTGAATTTACAGGAACGGTGACTGAAAGTTTACTTCAGCCATCACCGAAAGTGAGTCATGAGCCAGAGCAGGTTTATGATGTAGCGCGTGATGGTATTGCCAAACAGGATCATCTAGCCTATCTCAAACCCATGTCTTATCAAAATACCTATGCTGTAGCTGTTCCGAAAAAGATTGCTCAAGAATATGGCTTGAAGACCATTTCGGACTTGAAAAAAGTGGAAGGGCAGCTGAAGGCAGGTTTTACTCTCGAGTTTAATGACCGTGAAGACGGAAATAAGGGCTTGCAGTCAATGTATGGTCTCAATCTTAATGTGGCGACCATGGAGCCAGCCCTTCGCTATCAGGCAATTCAGTCAGGTGATATTCAAATCACGGATGCCTATTCAACCGATGCAGAGTTGGCACGTTATGATTTACAGGTATTGGACGATGACAAACAACTCTTCCCACCTTATCAAGGGGCTCCACTGATGAAAGAAGCTCTTCTCAAGAAATACCCAGAGTTGGAAAGAGTTCTTAATACATTGGCTGGTAAGATTACAGAAAGCCAGATGAGCCAGCTCAACTACCAAGTCGGTGTTGAAGGCAAGTCAGCAAAGCAAGTAGCCAAGGAGTTTCTCCAAGAACAAGGTTTGTTGAAGAAATGATGGGACAGAGACTTTAAACATACTGAACTCAACTTCCTTAAACGACTAGATAAAAGAATGCTCAGACAATTTCGTCTGGGCTTTTTGATGTGAGAATGACTGAATGTCACTTAAAATGGAAAGAAAGAGAAAATTTTCATGATTTTCTAAAATTTTACTGTAAAGACAGTTGACTATTCATAAAATAGGTGTATAATATTTTGTGAACTACTTAACAAATAAGAGGTTTCAGCTCATGTCGACTAAGGTTAGAAATCTTGTGTATAGGCAGTTCATTATCTAATAGAGCGTTGCGTCCGAAAGTCTATCCAGACACGGCTCTTTAAAAACAAAAGGAGAAATGATGCATACTTATTTGCAAAAGAAAATTGAAAATATCAAAACAACCCTAGGTGAAATGTCAGGTGGTTACCGTCGTATGGTTGCGGCTATGGCTGATTTAGGATTTTCAGGAACTATGAAGGCTATCTGGGATGACCTCTTTGCCCATCGTAGTTTTGCCCAGTGGATTTATTTGCTGGTTTTAGGAAGTTTTCCTCTCTGGCTGGAGTTGGTTTACGAACATCGTATTGTTGACTGGATTGGGATGATTTGTAGCTTGACAGGGATTATCTGTGTAATCTTTGTATCGGAAGGTCGAGCAAGTAATTATCTTTTTGGCTTGATTAACTCTGTTATTTACCTTATTTTGGCCCTACAGAAAGGCTTTTATGGTGAGGTGCTGACGACACTTTACTTCACAGTCATGCAGCCAATTGGACTTCTAGTTTGGATTTATCAGGCACAGTTTAAGAAGGAAAAGCAGGAGTTTGTCGCGCGTAAACTGGACGGCAAGGGCTGGACAAAGTATCTTTCCATTAGTGTGCTTTGGTGGTTGGCCTTTGGCTTCATTTATCAGTCTATTGGTGCCAATCGTCCCTATCGTGATTCAATCACAGATGCAACCAATGGGGTAGGGCAAATCCTCATGACATCTGTTTACCGTGAACAGTGGATATTCTGGGCGGCTACCAATGTTTTTTCAATCTATCTCTGGTGGGGAGAAAGCCTGCAAATTCAAGGGAAATATCTAATTTATCTCATTAACAGTCTAGTTGGTTGGTATCAATGGAGCAAGGCAGCTAAGCAGAATACTGATTTACTTAACTAGGAAAAGATGTTTGAAAGTGCTGTTTTGAGATTTCGATTAAAACAGATATAGTTGATAATCAAGGATTTATAGTATGAAAAAGAGGATCGGCGGGTCCTCTTTTGTTGTTGAAAAGATAAAAAACTCAGTAACCTAGAAATAAGACAACTGAGCTTTACTCTATATTCAATTTTTAGGAATGAGAAGGTCTAGATAAAATTGGACAACTTCCTGGTCTGTGAAATCTTGACCTTTTTTGAGCCACCAGGTCAATGTCTCGATAAAGTTGGACATGACCAAGTGTTGGAGGTAAGAAGTAGGCAGATTAGGGTGGGCTTCTTTTAAATTATCAGCTAGCACGGAATAGACGTGGTGCTCAAGCTCTCTCTGGAGTTGACGGAGGAAGTAGTCATTTTTGGAAAATAGCAGACTGGTGATATGGTCTTGGTTTTTATGAAAATGGAGAAAGAGGTGGGCTAGGTAATCTTCGGTTGAAATGGCTTGCTCTCTTTCAAAAAGATGATGGAAGAGGTAGCGGCAGAGCTGGTCCAGAAGAAGCTCCTTACTCTCATAGTGACAGTAAAAGGTGGATCGTCCCACATCTGCGAGATCAATGATATCCTGAACAGTAGTGGCCTCGTAGCCCTTAGCATTCAAAAGTTGTATAAAAGCTTGATAGATGGCTTTTTTGGTTTTGCTGATACGGCGGTCAATGTTAGTCATATGGACACTTAAGGCAAATTGTTCAGAACTGAATAAAGCTGACGTTTTGCTTCTATCCTTTCTTTGGGTTTTAGTGGATAATGATAATGAACAAGGTGTTCATAAATCTATTATAACAAAGGAATGAGAAATATGAAGGCAAAATATGCTGTTTGGGTGGCTTTTTTCTTAAATTTGACTTATGCCATTGTTGAGTTTATTGCAGGTGGAGTATTTGGTTCTAGCGCTGTTCTTGCTGACTCTGTGCATGACTTGGGAGATGCGATTGCAATTGGAATATCAGCTTTTCTAGAACTAATCTCCAATCGTGAAGAAGACAATCAGTACACCTTGGGCTATAAGCGGTTTAGCCTGCTAGGAGCCTTGGTAACAGCTGTGATTCTCGTAACGGGCTCTGTTCTAGTCATTTTGGAAAATGTCACGAAGATTTTGCATCCGCAACCAGTCAATGATGAGGGGATTCTCTGGTTAGGAATTATTGCGATTACTATCAATCTGTTAGCGAGTCTGGTGGTTGGTAAGGGAAAGACAAAGAATGAGTCTATTCTGAGTCTGCATTTTCTGGAAGATACGCTAGGGTGGGTAGCTGTTATCCTGATGGCGATTGTTCTTCGATTTACGGACTGGTATATCCTAGATCCTCTTTTGTCCCTTGTCATTTCTTTCTTTATTCTTTCAAAAGCCCTTCCACGTTTTTGGTCTACACTCAAGATTTTCTTGGATGCTGTGCCAGAAGGTCTTGATATCAAGCAAGTAAAGAGTGGCCTGGAGCGATTGGACAATGTGGTCAGCCTTAATCAGCTTAATCTCTGGACTATGGATGCTTTGGAAAAAAATGCCATTGTCCATGTTTGTCTAAAAGAAATGGAACATATGGAAACTTGTAAAGAGTCTATTCGAATTTTCCTAAAAGATTGTGGTTTTCAAAATATTACCATTGAAATTGATGCTGACCTAGAAACTCACCAAACCCATAAGCGAAAGGTGTGTGACTTGGAACGGAGTTATGAGCATCAACATTAGAAAAAAGTGAAAAATACTTGGGTACTATCTTATTTGGAATAGAGTAATTTCTTTATTATTTAAATATTTCAAAAATTGGTAAGAGAAGAGCATTGTATAAACTCCAGATATATGATTGTTAATGATAAAAATTTTTCGATTAGATACAAAATGCTTGACTTGGAGTCAACTCAAAGTTATATAATAAGATAAGTGAGTTAGAATAGCGTGAATTCAGTGAATGAAATGAGAGGAGGTTAGCGTGTGAATATTAAATCTGCCAGTGATTTGTTGGGAATTTCAGCGGATACGATTCGGTATTATGAACGGGTTGGTCTTGTGCCACCGATTACTCGTACTGCTACTGGGATTCGTGATTTTCAAGATCAGGATATCGAAGCGCTGGAATTTATTAAGTGTTTTCGTTCGGCGGGTGTCTCTGTAGATAGTTTAGTTGACTATATGTCGCTCTACCAAAAGGGAGATGAAACGAGAGAGGAGAGGCTTGGTATTTTAGAAGAGGAAAAGCAAAAATTAGAGGAGCGCTTGTCTCAGCTACAGACAGCTTTAAATCGTTTAAATCTCAAAATTAAACTTTATAAGGAAGGAAAATTTTAAATGAAATCAGCAGTATATACAAAGGCAGGTCAGGTTGGACTTGCTAGCATTGAACGTCCGCAAATAATAGAAGCGGATGATGTGATTATTCGTGTGGTTCGTGCGTGCGTTTGTGGTTCAGATTTATGGAGGTACCGTAATCCAGAAACGAAAGCTGGACATAAAAATAGTGGACACGAAGCGATTGGGATTGTTGAAGAAGCTGGGGAAGCCATTACGACGGTGAAACCAGGTGATTTTGTGATTGTCCCTTTTACACATGGATGTGGTGAGTGTGATGCCTGTCTTGCTGGATTTGACGGTTCTTGCGACAATCATATTGGTAATAATTTGGGGGGTGATTTTCAGGCAGAATATATTCGCTTCCACTATGCAAACTGGGCGCTGGTTAAAATCCCTGGTCAACCTTCTGACTATACAGAAGGGATGCTCAAGTCCCTTTTGACTCTTGCAGATGTCATGCCGACAGGCTATCATGCGGCGCGTGTTGCAAATGTTCAAAAAGGGGACAAGGTTGTTGTTATCGGTGATGGGGCTGTTGGTCAATGTGCTGTCATCGCGGCTAAGATGCGTGGAGCATCACAAATTATCCTTATGAGCCGTCATGAAGACCGTCAAAAGATGGCTATGGAGTCAGGTGCGACAGCTGTTGTTGCAGAACGTGGTCAAGAAGGAATTACCAAGGTGCGTGAAATCCTCGGTGGAGGAGCAGACGCAGCACTTGAATGTGTTGGTACGGAGGCTGCTATAGAACAGGCGCTAGGTGTTCTTCATAATGGAGGGCGTATGGGCTTTGTAGGAGTCCCACACTATAATAATCGTGCTCTTGGTTCGACATTTATGCAAAATATCTCTGTAGCAGGTGGGGCAGCTTCTGCTACAACATACGATAAGCAATTTTTACTAAAAGCCGTCCTTGATGGTGATATCAATCCAGGTCGCGTCTTTACTTCAAGTTATAAACTGGAAGATATCGACCAAGCCTACAAAGATATGGATGAACGTAAGACAATTAAGTCTATGATTGTAATCGAATAAAAAACGAATAGGAGTTTTAGAACTCTATTCGTTTTTTATGTTATCCTATTCTTGATTTAGGGTACTTTCTCTTAATGTCAGTTTGGTTCCCAACATGGTCAGGCTAGGTATTTTCCGACCGTGGAGTACTTCTTTGTTAAGAATATCCATACCTGCTCGCCCCATTTCTTCAGTATAAACTGTGATGCTGGAGAGGGGAGGATAAACCTGCTTGGTCAGGCTGGTGTCGTTAAAGGAAATGAGGCTGACACGGTCTGGTAGGCTGATTCCAGCTTCTTGGAGCGCACGAAGGGCACCGATGGCTAAACTATCGCTGGCTGCGAAAAATGCTGGTGGGAGTTGGTCTCCCAAGCTCTGAATGGCTTCCTTCATCAAGTCATAGCCAGACTGGGCAGTAAAGTTTCCTTGAAAGACCAGTTCATCATGATAGATTCCTTTTGCTTGACTGTAGTTTCTGAAATTTTCCAGCCGCTTATCCTTAATGATTTCTTCTTGGTCAGTTGTTTCTTCAAGGCCTGTTAGAATCCCGATACGGTCCATTCCTTGGCTGAGGAAATAATCGACAACCTGTTTCATGGCAGTGTAAAAGTCCGTAATAATACAAGTATGCCCCAGAGAAAGTGTATCACTGTCTAGAAAGACCAGGGGTTTTTGGTATTCTTCAAAGGCAGAAATCTGAGCTCGGCTAAATTTTCCAATGCAGAGAATCCCAATCACTTCCTCGCTTAAGGTAAAAGGATGGTCATTAAAATAGCGCAAGATATCATAGTCCAACTCTTGGGCTCTTTTTTCTATTCCTAGGCGAATCTGGTAGTAGTAGAGGTCGTCCAGCTCCCCTTGTTCGCTGACCCATTGGATAATGGCAATCTTTTGCTTGGGTTTGTGGGACTCGCCTGTCTTGAGGTGCTTGGTGTAGCCCAGCTCTTCAGCAACGGTTAAAATACGGTGTCTGGTTTCTTCTGTAACAGATAGGATCTGGTCGCGGTTGAGGACACGGGATACGGTCGCGATAGAGACAGAGGCTAGCTGTGCAATGTCTTTTAAGGTAGCCATAAATCCTCCTTGATTAGGTTAGTATATCATATTTTTCTGCTTTTTACTGATATTTTAGTAAAATTTTAGTAAAAAGGATTGACCTTGGGAAATTCCTTGGATACAATAGAAAGAAAACGATTACACGTTAAGATGGCTTAACGGACAGTCAAAGGAGAATTCATATGGCACAAGATCTTACTGCAGAAGCTCTTCGTAAAGACTTTCTTGCTGTTTTTGGTCAAGAAGCAGACCAAACCTTCTTTTCACCAGGCCGTATTAATTTGATTGGTGAACACACAGACTACAACGGTGGGCACGTTTTTCCTGCTGCTATTTCCTTGGGAACTTACGGTGCAGCTCGTAAGCGTGACGACCAAGTCTTGCGTTTCTACTCAGCTAACTTTGAGGACAAGGGCATTATCGAAGTGCCTCTCGCTGACCTCAAGTTTGAAAAAGAGCACAACTGGACCAATTATCCAAAAGGTGTCCTTCATTTCTTGCAAGAAGCTGGGCACGTGATTGACAAAGGTTTTGATTTTTATGTTTATGGGAATATCCCAAATGGTGCTGGCTTGTCTTCTTCAGCATCCTTGGAGCTCTTGACAGGAGTCGTGGCAGAGCATCTCTTTGATTTAAAATTAGAGCGTCTCGATTTGGTTAAAATCGGAAAACAAACAGAAAACAACTTTATCGGAGTCAACTCTGGTATCATGGACCAGTTTGCTATTGGTATGGGGGCCGATCAACGTGCTATTTACCTTGATACCAACACCTTAGAGTATGATTTGGTGCCACTTGATTTGAAGGACAATGTCGTTGTTATCATGAACACTAACAAACGCCGTGAATTGGCGGATTCTAAATATAATGAACGCCGTGCTGAGTGTGAAAAAGCAGTGGAAGAATTGCAAGTTGCCTTAGATATTCAGACCTTGGGTGAATTGGACGAGTGGGCCTTTGATCAATACAGCTATCTGATTAAAGATGAAAATCGTTTGAAACGTGCTCGCCATGCTGTGCTTGAAAACCAACGTACCCTTAAAGCTCAAGCAGCCCTTCAAGCAGGAGATTTGGAAACATTTGGTCGTTTGATGAATGCTTCTCACGTTTCTCTTGAGCATGATTATGAAGTAACTGGTTTGGAATTGGATACTCTTGTTCACACAGCTTGGGCACAAGAAGGAGTTCTCGGTGCTCGCATGACAGGGGCAGGTTTTGGCGGCTGTGCCATTGCCTTGGTGCAAAAAGATGCTGTTGAGGCCTGTTGGCAAACACTACGAGGAAGTAGTTGGCTACGCTCCAAGCTTCTATATCGCCGAAGTTGCAGGTGGCACTCGCGTCCTTGACTAGTCAAAAGGAGGCTCTATAGTGACCTTAGTAGATAAATTTGTAACACATGTCATTTCTGAAAGTTCATTTGAGGAAATGGATCGAATCTACCTGATCAATCGTGTCTTGGCACGAGTGGGAGACGGTGTTTTGGAAGTTGAGACCAATCTGGATAAATTGATTGACCTCAAGGACCAGCTGGTTGAGGAAGCCGTTCGATTAGAGACGATTGAGGATAGTCAGACTGCGCGTGAGATCCTTGGTGCTGAACTGATGGACTTGGTGACCCCTTGTCCGAGTCAGGTCAATCGTGACTTCTGGACAATCTATGGCCAATCTCCTGAGCAAGCGATAGCGGATTTCTACCAACTCAGTCAGAAGAATGACTACATCAAACTCAAGGCTATTGCTAAAAATATCGCTTATCGTGTTCCATCTGATTACGGAGAGCTTGAAATTACCATCAATCTCTCTAAGCCTGAAAAGGATCCCAAAGAGATTGCGGCAGTCAAGTTGGTGCAAGCTAGTAATTATCCTCAGTGTCAACTTTGTTTAGAGAATGAGGGCTACCATGGTCGAGTTAACCACCCAGCTCGCAGCAACCACCGTATTATCCGTTTTGAAATGGCTGGTCAGGAGTGGGGCTTCCAGTATTCGCCCTATGCTTACTTTAATGAGCATTGTATTTTCTTAGATGACCAGCATCGTCCCATGGCCATTAGTCGTCAGAGCTTTGAACGTCTGCTTGCTATCGTAGAGCAGTTTCCAGGATATTTTGCAGGCTCTAATGCCGACTTGCCGATTGTGGGTGGCTCTATTCTGACTCATGACCATTATCAGGGAGGCCGTCACGTTTTCCCTATGGAATTGGCTCCCTTGCAAAAGGTCTTCCGATTTGCTGGTTTTGAGCAGGTCAAGGCTGGGATTGTCAAATGGCCAATGTCAGTGTTGCGTTTGACTTCGGATTTCAAAGAAGATTTGATCAACTTGGCTGACAAGATTTTGCAGGAATGGCGCCAGTATTCAGATCCTGCAGTGCAGATTTTGGCAGAAACAGACGGAACACCACACCATACCATTACACCAATTGCTCGTAAACGCAATGGACAATTTGAGTTGGACTTGGTCTTGAGGGACAATCAGACTTCTGCAGAACATCCTGATGGCATCTATCATCCTCACAAGGATGTCCAACATATCAAGAAGGAAAATATCGGCTTGATTGAGGTCATGGGCTTGGCAATCTTGCCACCACGTCTGAAAGAAGAAGTGGAGCAAGTCGCTAGCTATCTTGTAGGAGAAGCTGTTACAGTTGCCGATTATCATCAGGAGTGGGCAGACCAACTCAAATCCCAACATCCAGACCTAACAGATAAAGAAAAAGCCTTTGAAATCGTCAAGGACTCTGTTGGTGCTATCTTTGCGCGTGTACTTGAGGATGCAGGTGTCTACAAGCAAACAGAACAGGGACAGGCAGCCTTTATGCGCTTTGTAGAACAGGTCGAAATTTTGCCAGACTAGGAGACTTCTCCTTGCACAGTACTATAAAAAGTAGTATCATAGTGTCGTTTGAACTATCAGGAGGAAATGATGAAAGATTTTCACTTTGATGCTATATCAGCTTTTGAAAATTATGAAATTAAAGAGATGAAAGATGGTCACGTTGTGGTGACCACAAAAGTAGTGGACTCGTCGCTCAACTACTATGGCTATGCCCATGGTGGCTATCTCTTTACCCTTTGCGACCAGATTAGTGGTTTGGTGCTCATTTCGCTAGGACTAGACGTAGTGACGCTTCAGTCCTCTATCAACTATCTCAAGGCAGGAAAACTAGACGATGTGCTGACTATTATAGTTGCTTAGTTTCA
>NZ_VMMW01000042.1:0-23625 GCF_013277425.1 Streptococcus sp. 79 | reverse complement strand
TCGAACGTGAAAATGTCCCATTTGATAAAATAGTCGTATGAAAAGGATCCAACTGAATATGAATGAAACGAAAAAATATCTTGTGATAAAAGCTATAGACCAAGGAAAGAAAACAAATAATCGAGCCTGTGTCGAACTGAACCTTTCTAAAAGACAAAGCAATCATCTGCTACTAGCCTATCAACAGAAAGGAAAAGAAGTCTATTTCAGCAGAAAGACGAAAGCATTCGTTATAAAAGAAGTTGACGGTGACATCTACCTCAATATCGCTGACAAGATCTATCACACAAAGGAGCTACTAGTTCATGAACTCTATTCGAAAAACTTTGAACCAGAACCAGAACAAAAAAAGAAAGACGCAAGTATATCCCTCCACAAACCCATCCGTGGAAACTCACATCTTTCAAACAATATCTTCAGAAAAATAAAAAGGATTATGAAGAGTTTACTAGTGAGGAGCTTCATTCTCCTCAGCTACAAGTATAATCTATTTCTCGCTAAATGGGAAGCTGTTCCTTAAAGGAAATCACTCTATCCCTTACATTTAGGAGAGAGAAAGCAAGGAGTCTAAGACAAGCATTTCATTTGACAAAACAGCTTCAAGGGTTCCTCGTATCAAATAAAATCAAAATAATTGCCCTCAATCTCACCATTTTTTTGGGACATCATCACTTTCGATTGACAATTCTTCAGTGAAATGAGTTTGTCACAAATCTCAAACCAGCTAAAAGTAGTTCATAAATAAATGCCAACTTCCTTTCTCTATCTGTAAGATACTCATCAGATTATATAGTCTAGGAAGTAAGAGTTCTTTTTTATCCCTTTTTTTGTAATAGGCGTACCTCTCACTACTAATTACTTGCAATAATACCCGTATAACTTTTACAGCGGTGTTAGTTCAGTTCCTTCATAATATCGATGTTAACTTTTAACACAGACACCCTATCTTCACCTAGAAATCCAAAAATTTTTGTTACTGTATGCTTGTCAATGATTTCTTCCAGTCTAGGCAAGCTAATACCTGTTGTCTTAGAAATACGGGGGAGTTGTAGTTTAGCACTTTCTGGACTGATTTCTGGATCCAATCCCGAAGCCGATGTTGTTACCAAATCAGCAGGGATATCTCTGATTGAAATAGTTGGGTTTTCTTCTATGAGAAGAGACAGTTCCTTTTGAACACGTACTTTTAGTTCAGGATTACTAGGAGCCAGATTTTGGGAACCAGAAGTAATATCCCGCCTTTGTCCACTTGGGTCTCCTTCGCTAAGGTAGGTATTATACTGAATAGCAGATGGTCTACCATGCAGAAAAGCAGCTGACGAAAATTCTTGCCCAATTAAAGCCGATCCAATAAGCTTCCCATCCTGCTTAATTTGACTACCATTGGCTTGAACAGGAAAAATAAACTGCCCTAATCCGGTAATCAGCAAAGGGTAAAATAATCCACAAACCGCCCCAAATAAAAGACTTAGTCGGACAGAACGTCTGATATGTATAAATATTTTTCTCATGATTGTTATTCATTCCTTTCATGCTCAACCCAAGGAAAAGACACTGATTCTTTTAAACGTAAAGCAATGTAGATAAGTTTCAATCTTATTCCTCTAAATATTATATTATATTAAACTAATCTTATCAGGATAAACCCAATAGATACAATAATGGAGTAATACTCATATCAATGATTTTAATTCCAATAAACGGGATGAAGACTCCACCCAAACCATAAATCAGCATGTTATGAGCCAAAACTTTTTCTGACCTTTGAGGCTTATAAGAAACTCCTTTCATCGCAATCGGAATTAGAAGAGGAATAATAATGGCATTGAAAATCAGAGCCGATAAAATTGCGCTGGAAGACGTTGATAATGACATAATATTTAACGATTGCATTTGGGGGATACTGCGCATAAAAATAGCTGGAATAATGGCAAAGTATTTGGCAATATCATTAGCAATTGAAAAAGTGGTTAAAGCTCCTCGCGTCATTAATAATTGCTTTCCAATTTCAACGATATCCAGAATCTTGGTTGGATCGCTATCTAAATCCACCATATTAGCAGCTTCTTTAGCAGCACTTGTTCCAGAATTCATAGCAATACCGACATCTGCCTGAGCTAGTGCTGGGGCATCATTAGTCCCATCTCCTGTCATCGCAACAACTTTTCCTAAGCGTTGTTCTTTTTTAATAGCTTCAATTTTATCTTCTGGCTTGCATTCAGCGATAAAGCTATCAACGCCTGCTTCTTGAGCTATGGTCGCAGCGGTAAGAGGATTATCACCGGTACACATAATAGTTTTAATTCCCATTGCCCGTAGGCGAGCAAAACGCTCAACTAAACCTGGTTTGATGGTATCCTTGAGAGCAATCACTCCCAAAATATTCTGCCCCTCCACTACTGCCAGTGGAGTTCCCCCAGCTGAAGCAATTCTTTCACTGATAGACTTCAAATCTTTCGGAATCACACCACCTTTACCTTTAATATAGCGACTTATAGCATCTGTGGCACCCTTACGTATCATTCCCCCATCAACAAAGTCTATCCCACTCATTCGTGTTTGAGCAGTAAAATCAATAAAGGTCATATCTTCAGAAATAGGAGGAATACTTGCCCCATATTCTTTAGCAAGCTTAACAATTGATTTTCCTTCCGGTGTATCATCCTGTAGAGAACTTAGCATAGCTGCTCTTATTAAAGACTCTTGACTAACACCATCTACAGGAACAAAATGAGCAGCCATACGATTTCCAAAGGTAATGGTTCCTGTTTTGTCCAAAATCATAGTATCCACATCACCACTAGACTCCACTGCTTTTCCTGACATAGCAATCACATTAAACCGTGTAACGCGATCCATACCTGCAATTCCAATTGCTGACAGCAGACCTCCAATTGTTGTTGGAATTAAACATACGGTCAATGCCACAAGAGTAGTAACTGTAATCTTTATGTGCAAAGCGCTAGCAATCGGGTACAAACTTCCAATTACCATTAAGAATATAATTGTTAAGCTAACTAGCAAAGTATTCAAGGCAATTTCATTAGGGGTTTTTTGCCGAGAAGCACCCTCTACCAAGGAAATCATTTTGTCCAAGAAAGACTCTCCAGCACGTGAGGTCATTTTCAACTTAAGCCAGTCACTAGCAAGAGTTGTCCCTCCTGTTACAAAAGCAAAATCACCACCAGGTTCTTTGATCACCGGAGCTGACTCTCCTGTAATAGCTGATTCGTCTACAGAAGCAATTCCTTCAATAACTTCACCGTCACCAGGAATTAATTCTCCTACCTTAACCAGAACGATATCTCCTTTTTGCAAGGCTGTGGCCTCAATAGTTTCTTCAAGAAGGGTCTGACCATCATTGTCAAAATAGAGTCGTCTAGCTGTCATATTTTCTTGCGTCTTTTTTAAACTTTCAGCCTGTGCTTTTCCTCTTCCTTCCGCAATGGATTCAGCAAAATTAGAAAATAATAAAGTTAAAAATAAGATCACTGCTACTATGCCATTATACAATCGACTACTTTGGCTATCTTGTTGAGCATCAACGGGGATAATTGTTAAAAAGAAGGTCAGAACAAAACCAACTTCAACTACAAACATTACTGGATTTTTAATCATGTAACTAGGGCGAAGTTTTACGACCGCTCCTTTAAGGGAACTGAGTAGTATCTTTTGTGTCAGAAAGTAAGTTTTCTTTGAAATCATAATAAACCTCATTGAGTTAGAAATTCAGCTAAAGGTCCTAGTACAAGGACTGGTAAGAAAGTTAAGGCTGATATAATCAACACTATCACACCTAAAATAATGGCAAAAGTCCCCGTATCTGTTTTTAAAGAACCTAGGGAATCATTCACATGTTGCTTAGTCATTAACGAACCAGCAATCGATAGCTGAAGAATCAAAGTCACATAGCGTCCAAAAAACATAGCTAATCCTGTAGATATATTCCAGAATAAAGTATTGTCTTTTAGTCCTTCAAATCCCGATCCGTTGTTAGCAGAAGCTGAGGTAAATTGATAAATCACTTGTGATAAAGAATGAAATCCTGGATTGGTAACACTGTTAAATCCTGCTGGCAATGAGACAGCTACTGCTGAAAAACCTAGAATAATCATAGGGTGAACCATGATGGCTAAAGCAATTAAAGTCATTTCTTTACCTTCAATTTTTTTTCCTAAATAAACAGGTGCACGCCCAATCATTAATCCACAAATAAAAACAGTAAGAAGAACGTACAGCATCATATTCATTATTCCTACACCTTTACCGCCAAATATAACATTGAGCATCATGTTAATCATAGCTACTCCACCACTTAGAGGAGTCAAAGTATCGTGCATATTATTCACGGAACCCGTTGTAAAAGCCGTTGTTATTTCTGTAAATAGGCCAGACATTGGAATACCGAACCTAACTTCTTTACCTTCCATACTTCCCATTGATTGATTCAAACCCAATTGATGCAAGACAGGATTTCCTCTACTTTCTGACCAAACAATAATGGATAAACCAACAAAAAATAAGAATAGCATAACAATCAGAAGCGGTCTTGCCTGTCCTCCTAGTTTAATAAACGTAGATTTAGTGGACTTATAAGAAACTTTCTGTACAGATTCAAAGGGATGATCTTCCTTTTTCCTAGATGAAACCATATGACCAAAAACAACTACCATAGAACCTGGTAACAACATCATAGATAGCATTTCAATAATATTTGTGATTACATTAGGGTTTTCAAAGGGAGTTGCTGAATTTGCTGCAAAAAAACCACCACCGTTGGTTCCCAAGTGTTTAATAATTTCAAGAGAAGCGACCGGTCCCATTATAAGACCTTGTAAATTGCCCTCCAAAGTAGTCGCATATAACTCTTTTGATAGTGTTTGGGGAACCCCCTGTGAAATAAGTAACAAAGAGCCTATTATTGAAAAAGGAAGCAACACTCGAGTAATCACCCGAACAAAGTCAACATAGAAATTCCCCATGTCTTGATACTTGCCTGATACACCTCTGATAAAAGCCATAGCAGCAGCATAGCCTGAAGCAGCTGAGGTAAACATCATAAAAGTAATGACAACCATCTGACTAAAAAAAGACAAATCCCTCTCACCAGCATAATTTTGTAAATTAGAATTGGTGATAAAAGATATGACTGTATTGAAACTCAGGCTTGATTCTAATGAACCAACACGGGTGGGGTTCAAAAAGAAAAAGGCCTGTGTTCTTAGGATTACATAAGCCACTAGAGCCATAACAGCATTAGTTAAAATAAGGGCTACAGCATACTCCTTCCAAGTCATTCCTTTTTTGTCCACATCAAGCAACTTATAAATCCACCTATCAATAGGATCCATAATGGGATCTGCAAAAGTTTTTTGCTGGCTAGCTATATGGTAAAGATACTTTCCAGTTGGTAATATAATAATACAAGCCAGTACTAAGACAAATATGATTTGTAACATCTCACATTCCTCCTAAAATCTCTCCGGGTGTAACAGAGCATAAAATAAATAACAGATTAATAAACCAAAAATTATTCCTAATACTATCATAGTACACTCTCCCTCTAATCACCTTTAAGGTGCTTATCACACCAAACAATAAAACCAATCATTAACAAAAAAATAAAAAATAAAACTAGAAACATTATGAAATCTACTAGCATTGTATCCTCCTTCAAGAATATAATCATTCTACCACGAAAAGTATAAAAATGATATAAAGATTACGGATATAAAATAAAGATTATATAAAGATTGTCTCCTAAAATAACCTAAGACAACCTATCCTAAGACTTGTTTCAAATAGCTGCCAAGAAATTACAAATCAGGTGAATAAAATTCTTTTTGGATTATTTGTCATCATAATTTTCAATCTTAATCATACGATAACCGATACCAATATGAGTTTGAACCATTTTAGAGTAACCCAATCCTAATTCGATTTTTTTTCGCAATGTATTAACAAAAACTCTCAAAGCAGAAAAATCTTCCTCATAATATCCCCAAATTTCCTTGACAATAAAACGATAAGTCAACACTCTATCAACATTCTCTGATAGAAGACAAAGCAACTTATACTCAATCGGGGTTAAGTGAATTTCTTGGTTATTAACAAATACACGATTAGATAAAAAATCAACATGTAGCCAGCCATTAGTAAAAGATGATTTTTCAGAATTACCGTCACTTTGTTGATTAATCTGCTTTGACCTCCTAAGACTAACTCTTAACCGAGCGAAAAGCTCATCAATGCTAAAGGGTTTCGTCAAATAATCATCTGCCCCAGCATCAAGTGCATCAATCTTGTCACTTTCTTCTCCACGTGCACTAACAACAATAACAGGTAGCTGTGAAAAGCTACGAATCTTGTCAATAATGTCTTTACCATCCATATCTGGCAAACCCAAATCCAATAATAATAAATCTGGAAATTGCGAAATGATCTGACGCAAAGCTTCCTCTCCAGTCCGAACTGATACATAATGATAACCTTCAACTTCCATTGCTAAGGATAAAAGTCTGTTAACGGAAGAGTCATCTTCACAAATTAAAATCTTAACATTTTCATTTTTCATGTAATACATTCACCTCCGCTAGTGGTAGTGTAAATCCAAAGATAACTCCTTTAGGAGTATTGTCATGGACGTAAATAGTCCCCCCATGTGCTGTAATAATACTCTTACATAAAGATAGTCCTATACCTAGGCCTCTTTTACCATCGGATGCCAAATTTTCTGATGTATAAAAAAGGTCAAAAATCTTTTCTTTTGCTTGATCGTTAATACCAGGACCATCGTCAGAAACCTCAACCACCAGGTTCTGATCCTTTCTATTACTCGTCAATGTAATTAAAGATCCTTCATGCGTATATTTAACTGCATTGTTAATGATATTAACCAGTACTTGCACAATCAAGGGAGCATCCATTTTAGCTATTAATAAATCATCTGATAAAATTAAAACAAAGTCATGATTCTTAATATGTTGATCCACATGTTTCAAAGCTTCTTCAATCAACTCATCGAAAACATTTATTCTTAATGAAAGAGTAGTATCATTATCCAATTTAGTAATTGACAATAAATTTTCAATCAGATTAATCAACCACATAGAGTCATCGTAAATATAGGCAGCTAATTCTATCATACGCTGTTTCTCCATAATTCCCCCCGTCTCCATCATTAATTTAGACTGACCTGATATGCTTGTAAGTGGAGTTCTCAAATCATGTGAGATTCCCCTTAACAAATCAACCCTTAACTGTTCTTTTTGTATTTTAAGTTCCATTTTTTGTTGTTCTTCGCGTAATGCTTCTTTTTCTAATGCCAAGGATGCCTCTCCTAAAACAGTTAGAATAACAGATTTTTCAAACAGGTCAATCATTGTTTTATCCTCTATTAAAATACCAATAATAGCAAAAACAGAATCTTTACCTCTGACAGATAAATACAGAAATTTAGCAGCAGACAAGGTGTTTGTTGTTGCTCCAGCTTGTTTATTATTATATAAAACCCACTCAACCACTCCTCGCTCATTGTACTGATAGTAATCAGCTAAGGTCCTCAAAGAATGACTGGTAGGGAAATATTTCGGCGTCTCCAAAGTACCACCTGTTACAGGATAAATCACCACATCACTATTCAATAATTTTTTGACTTGAATAGCTAGTTCTTCTAAAATAGAAGGAATAGAGTCTGCCTGAGATAATCCTCTATTTGTTTGTAGTAACAACTCTGTTAGATAAGATTTTTCAGTAGATAATCTTGCCTGCTCTTGAATCCTTTTTATGAGACTAGAAGTAATCAGACCAGTAATTAACATAATAGCAAAAGTCATAGGATAAGTAGGATTAAAAGAAGTAAAAGTGTAGTAGGGGGCCACAAAAAAGTAATTAAAACAAAGAACTGATAAAATAGAAGAAATCACACTATAAAGTTTTCCTTTTGTCCAAACAGCATTTATTTGAACACTTAATATATATATTATTATAATGTTGTTGGTACTGAGATTCCAGAAACGAAATAAAAGACCTGTTAAGGTTACTAGCAACAATACCACCAGTGTTTTAACCAAATCACTGAAAGAAAATTGCCATTTAGAAAACCAAGAAGGCAACGAGAGCTTACCAACCGAAGTCTCTTTTTTTCCTCTAGTATTATGGACTACAAACATATCCAAATCAGGAACATTCTTACTAAGAACTTCCACAATATTTTCTTTAGGCCAAATAGTTCTGGAGCCACTTTTTCCGACTACTAACTTAGAAACACGGCTCAATTTTGCGTAATCAGCAATCTGCTTGGTCACATTATTATAATCCATAACTGTCACCTTAGCTCCCAACCGCTCTGCCAATTCCAAGTTCTGATGTAACTCCTGATTAGTCAGTTCCCTATCTAAACTACCAATATACAGGGCTGTAAAGTCTGCATTAAGAGCACTTGCTAATCTTGAAGCAGCGCGAATGACATGTGAAGAGGAGGGAGAGGGTGACACACAGACCAAGACATGTTCCTTGGTCACAATACTATCTTTAACTTTTTTTCCTCGAAAAGCACTTCCATTAATCTGATCAGCTGCTTTGCGCAAAGCGATTTCTCTCAAAGATATTAACTTTTCTTCAGTAAAAAAGTGACGCTTGGCCAATTTAGCTTGCGATTTAGAATAAATTTTTCCTTTATCCAATCGTTCAAGTAAATCTGATGGGTCAATATCTACAAGTTCAATCTGATCAGCCTGATCAAAAATAGCATCTGGAATTATCTCATTAACTTGAATCCCTGTAATAGCTTCAATCACATCGTTTAAACTTTCAATATGTTGGACATTTACAGTAGTATAGACATCAATCCCTGCATAAAGCAGTTCCTTAATATCTTGGTACCTCTTTTTATTACGTGACTCAAAACAGTTAGTATGAGCCAATTCATCCACTAAAATAATGCGTGGTTGACGCCTTAAAGCAGTATCAATATCAAACTCATTTAAGGTGATACCTTTATATTTTATTGTTTTAGGAGATAATTGCTCAAGACCAATCAGTAAAGCCATAGTCTCAGGTCGATTATGAGGTTCAATGTAACCTACTACCACATCTACTCCAGCTTTTTGAGCTCGCTGCGCTTCTCTAAGCATAGCATAGGTTTTTCCAACTCCTGCAGCATAACCAAAATAAATTCTTAACGCCCCTGTTTTCATAACATCACCTTAGTTAACCCAACCTTTTGTAGTAAAATCATTTATCAGAAGTCATTATAACCTAATTTTATTTTTTTTACAATAGCCTTCCTGAGATTATATCATGGGACGAGTATGAGTTCACCAAGGGAAAGATGAGTTTCATTGCGCAAGATTTTAACAAGCTCAATATCATCACTGTTCTTGAGGGTAGAACACAAGCTGTCATTCGTAATCACTTTCTTAAGTATGATAGAGCCGTCCGATGTCGCGTCAAAATTATTACTATGGATATGTTTAGTCCTTACTATGACTTGGCTAAACAGCTTCGCTTTCGAATTTCTAGGCTCAGGCTGAAACATCTCCCAGACTGTTTCACTCCCTAATGCAAAAATTGTTCTTGATCGTTTTCACATTGTGCAACATCTAAGCCGTGCTATGAGTCGTGTCCGTGTCCAAATCATGAATCAATTGGATCGAAAGTCTCATGAATACAAGGCTATCAAGCTCTACTGGAAGCTCATCCAGCAAGATAGTCGTAAACTCAGCGATAAACGATTTTATCGCCCTACTTTTCGTATGCACTTGACCAATAAAGAGATTCTAGATAGACTTTTGAGCTATTCGGAAGACTTGAAACACCACTATCAGCTCTATCAGCTCTTGCTTTTTCACTTCCAGAATAAGGAACCAGAGAAATTTTTCGGACTCATTGAGGACAATCTTAAGCAGGTTCATCCTATTTTTCAGACTGTCTTTAAAACCTTCCTCAAAGATAAAGAAAAGATTATCAACGCCCTTCAACTACACTATTCTAATGCCAAACTGGAAGCGACCAATAATCTCATCAAACTTATCAAGCGCAATGCCTTTGGTTTTCGGAACTTTGAAAACTTCAAAAAACGGATTTTTATCGCTTTGAACATCAAAAAAGAAAGGACGAAATTTGTCCTTTCTCGAGCTTAGCTGACTTCAACCCACTACAGTTGACAAAGAGCCAAAAATCCCCTGACAAGAGCCAGAGGATAAGCGTTTATTTCATTGTTGGGAAGAGCAATACATCACGGATAGTAGTTGTATCCGTGAGGAGCATGCAGAGACGGTCGATACCGATTCCCAAACCACCTGTTGGTGGCATACCATATTCAAGGGCTTCGATGTAGTCGTAGTCGATACCTGTCGCTTCATCGTCACCAAGTTCTTTAGCTTTAGCTTGGGCTTCAAAACGGCTAAGCTGATCGATTGGGTCGTTGAGCTCAGTAAAGGCATTACCGTACTCCTTAGTCATGATGAAGAGCTCGAAACGGTCAGTAAAGCGTTGGTCTTCAGGATTTTTCTTAGCTAGTGGAGATACAGCTACTGGATGTCCATAGACAAAGGTTGGTTGGATTAAAGTTTCTTCAACAAACTCTTCAAAGAAGGCATTGATGATGTGACCAACCTCAGTGTAGTGCTTCTCAACTGGAACTTTCTTCTCAGCAGCGATAGCTTTAGCTTCTTCCAAAGTCATGTCTTGCCAGAAATCGACACCAGTAATTTCTCTGATAGCATCCACCATATGAACACGCTTAAATGGTTCGTTGATTTTTATTTCAGTTCCTTGGTAGTTGACTGGACCGTCGCCCTTAACTGATTTAGCAGCATGTTGGATAATGCCCTCCGTCAAGTCCATGATATCTTGGAAGTCAGCATAAGCTTGGTAAACTTCGATAGAAGTGAACTCAGGGTTGTGAGTAGCATCCATTCCTTCATTACGGAAGATACGGCCAATTTCATAGACACGCTCCATACCACCTACGATAAGGCGTTTTAAGTGAAGCTCAGTCGCGATACGAAGCACCATGTCAATGTTTTGGGCATTGTGGTGGGTGATAAATGGACGGGCCGCCGCACCACCAGCTTCGTTATGAAGAACAGGTGTTTCCACTTCAAGGAAACCTTTTTGGTCAAGGTAACGACGGATTTCAGAGATGATTTTTGAACGAGTGACAAAGCGCTCAAAGCTTTCACGGTTAGAAATCAAGTCAAGGTAACGTTTACGGTAAATTGTTTCAACGTCTGTCAAACCGTGGAATTTCTCAGGAAGTGGGCGAAGTGCTTTAGACAAGTGTGTAATGTGAGTCGCCTTGATAGAGAGTTCTCCCATATCCGTACGCATCACTTCACCTTCGACACCAAGGAAGTCACCAAGGTCTGCTTTTTTGAAGATTTCGTAGTTTTCTTCACCGACAGCATCCTTACGAACGTAGATTTGGATTTGACCTTCGCGGTCTTGAAGGTGGGCAAAGCCAACTTTTCCTTTACCACGTTTGGTTACCAAGCGTCCTGCGATAGTAGCTGTTTCGTTTTTATCATGTAATTGTTCTTTATCGAGGTCGGCATATTTATCTTTTAATTCTTGTGAATTTGCAGTACGTTCAAAGCGTTTTCCGAAAGGATCGATTCCTTGTTCACGGAGCGCAGCCATTTTTTCACGGCGAACGATCTGCTGGTCATTTAGTTCTTCCATATGTTCTGTTGACATGGGATCCTCCTAGTTTTACTCAAAATTGAATACGATGAGTCATTTTTTGCGATACTCCCATTTTATCATAAATAAGCAAGAAATTCACGGATAATCTTTCAAAACTAAAAAGAACTTGACGCCAAAATCACTGAAAAGACTGGGATAAGCAAGAAATTCCAAAATCTCAGAAAAGGAAATCTGACCATGTTTATGGATTACACTTTAACCCTTGTAACTTTCATGACGTGTGCTACTTTTTATATAAGAGCAAGCCAAGCAAATCTAAAACTTAAACAATTGACGTAAAAAACATTAACAACTTGAATCTTGTCATTCATACACCTGATATGACAGAATAGTATAATTTTTAACCTTTTAGTCTTTTGATTTTTTACACCTCTTGCCAATTTTCTTGGTCTTCTTTAAAGCGTTTTAGGAGATCCAAGCCTTCTGGTGTGATATAGCCTTCTTCTTGGGCTAGATGGATAAGCTCACTGTAGTTAGAAAGCGTCACAAGTTTGACACCTGCATCCGCAAAGTTCTTATCTGCTTTTGGCAATTGGTAGCTGAAAATCGCTACAACTCCAAGCACATCTGCTCCTTCGCGTTTAGCTGCGGCTACGGCTTCAAGAACAGAACCACCAGTTGAAATGAGGTCTTCAACCACTACCATTTTTTGACCTTGAGCTACGCGACCTTCGATTTGATTACCAGCACCGTGGTCTTTTGGTTTGCTACGGATATAGGCAAAAGGCAAGTTCATCTTATCAGCAATGATAGCTCCGTGTGGAATCCCAGCTGTCGCAGTTCCTGCAATCACTTCAACCTCAGGAAAGGCTTCTTTGATAGCATCCACAAAACCATTTTCAATGAGAGTACGAGTTTCTGGATAGGCAAGCGTTACACGGTTATCCGTGTAAATTGGTGACTTGATACCAGATGCCCAAGTGAAAGGCTCCTCTGGTTTGAGGTAAACGGCTTGAATTTTCAAGAGGTGGCTAGCGATATCTTTAGCAAGTGTCATGGTATTCTCCTTTTATTTTTCTAATCTAGTTCTTTAATTCCAGTCTTGGTTCCATTCATCTTTGATAGCATGATAAGCTACAACAGGATCCTCAGCTTGAGTAATGGGACGTCCCACTACGATATAGTCACTGCCGATTTGATAGGCATCTGCTGGTGTCATGATGCGTTTTTGGTCTCCAACAGCAGCACCTGCAGGACGAATGCCCGGTGTCAGACAGATAAACTCTGGATTGGTGGCCTGTTTGATGACCTGCACTTCCTGAGCCGAGCAAACAACACCATCCAAACCCGCTTCAGCTGTCTTCTTGGCATAGTGGATCACTGACTCCTGCAGGCTGGTTTGGATGTTTTGAAAATCCTGCATCTGAGCTTCTGATGTTGATGTAAGCTGAGTAACAGCAATCAATTTGGCTTGACTTCCAAGACCTTCACGCGCAGCCTTCATCATCTCTACACCACCAGCCGCATGAACATTGGTCATGTCCACACCAAGCTGAGACAAGACCTTCATAGCTGATTTGACTGTATTGGGAATGTCATGCAGCTTGAGATCCAAAAAGACACTGTGCCCCAGGCCTTTCAAGTAAGACACAATCTCAGGCCCCGTTGCGTAATAAAGCTCCATCCCTACCTTTAGATAAAGGCTTTCTGATTCTGGAAAAAGAGCTAAGAATTCCTTGACCGCCTCAAAACTAGGAAAATCAAGAGCAATGACTGGACGATGTTCTCGCATAGGTTTCTCCTTTTACCTTTGCTAGTAAGAGAGTCTGGCCACAAGAAGCCACGAAAAAAGGAACCTGCCAACAGCAAGGTTCCACGAAAAATGGGTAGTCTCCACCCTTTCACCGTCTAACCTTAGCTGCCTCTCTGGACTGCTTTAAAGGTTTTTTACTATTCTATTATTTCTACCAGCACTTGTCAAGTAAAAATATGGTCACTAAAGAACTATAAGAGAAAAGCTAAACCTAACGACGCGATGAACGCTGACTTGTTTGATTTCGATTGCTCTCTTCCTCTTGTTTTTTCTGTTCTTTTTCTAAACGTTTACGTTCTTCTTCCTGCTTTTTCTCGGCTTCCTTAGCCTCTTGTTTGGCTTTTTCCTCAGCTTCCATAATCAATTTATCCGCTACAGTGTAGCTGTAGATTCCAGCTTCCATGTCGACCACACTCGGTTCTGACAATTGAGGTTTAATCTTGCTGTAATAAGGCAGTTTCTTACTCATTTCAGAAAGCGGAACCAAGACTTCGTCCGAATCATTCATGGTCAATCGAATTAGATCTGATGTCACCTTGCTTGGGGCTAGTTCCACCTTTTGGATAGCAGCCTTGAGTTCTGGGCTAATTTGAGCAAGTTCTGAGACAAAAGCCTTGATTTGTTCGCTGTCATTAAAGAGAACTGATATATAAGTTTCTGGGAGACTAACCAAGCTCACAGCACTGGTCTCAAGCTGACCACTGGAAAGAATAGGATAATGATTTTCACCAGAAACATAGTAGGCCACAATATCGTATTCCTTGACCTTGATAGTGAACTTGGTTGGAAATTGATAGACAAGTTGAGCTGATTCAACCCAATAGTTAGACTTGATCTGCTCTTCATATTTTGCCCTGTCTAGCAGAAGGCTAATCGTATAATCCGAATCCTGAATGCCTGAAGCCTGTCGAATATCATCAGCCGTAGTGTGCACCGTTCCCTCAACACGAATATCCTTCATGGTCGCATAAGGACTGAGTAAGTAAGCAGAGACAATCAATAAAAGCAGACTTGGAAATAAAATCGTTAGAGCTCGCAAGATATGGAGGCCAGGAATCTTTGCTTTGGCTGCTTTTTCTTTTGGAGCCTTTTTAGCAAGATTTTTATCCTGTTCCTCCTTCTCTTTAGACCCTGATTCTTCTATCTCTTCTTCCTCTTTGTCACCCTCTGAGGATTCTACTTTTTCTTCAGACTCGTCCTTAGCTGATTTTGGGTCTTTTGGATCAGATTCACTCTTCTGGTTCTCAGTTTCATCTGACTTTTCAGATTTCGAAGCCATCCGAGCTTGTCTTTCCTTTTCCTTCTCCTCAGCTAGGGCTGCCTCTTCTTCAGCCTTCTTTTTTAGATATTCTTGGTTTCGTTTCTGCCATTCTGATAACTCTTTCAATTCTTCGAGGATTTCTTTGCCCTCATTTTTCTTATCTTTTGACATTTACTTTCCTTATGATAAATCTTTTTTCAACAATTGATAAAAATCTGCTAGAGATTTCAATTCCTTAGAAGCCTTCATCTTGGCTTGGTAATCTTCCTTGTGGCTTAGTAAGTGAGAAATCTTCTCTTCCAAACTATCCAAGGTCAAATCACTTTCTTGAAGCTCTTCTGCATAGCCTTTCTTAACAAAGTAGGCTGCGTTTTCAATCTGGTCTCCACGACTAGCTTCCCGACCAAGTGGCACAATGACATGCAATTTTGCCATGGCCAAGAGCTCAAAAATCGTATTGGCACCACCACGTGTCACAACAATGTCAGCCAATTCCATTAAGGGTTGATAGAGATTGGTCACATAATCAACACGAAAAAGATTTTGACTCAACTCGTTCAGGCTAGAATCTCCAGTTAAATTGATAATATTGTAGCGCTCTGTCAGTTCTTTCTTATGGTCTGTCACCAATTGGTTAAAGACACGAGCGCCTGCAGAACCACCGACAAACAATACAGTTGGCAATTTAGGATTAAAGTGGGTTTGAATATCCACCAATTCATCTGGTTCTGGACTTTTTTGGTCTGAAACCTTGGTCACTGCTCCCACATGCTCGACCTTAGCCAAACTTGAAGCCTGTTCAAAAGTTGAATACATTTTCGTCGCAAATTTATAGGCGATTTTATTGGCCAAGCCCATAGACAGGTCAGATTCGTGAATAAAGACAGGCACTCCTGACACACGTGCTGCAATAACAGGCGGTACTGAGACAAAGCCTCCCTTTGAAAAAAGGGCCTGTGGACGAAGTCGTAACATGATAAAGAGCGATTGGACAATTCCCCAACCAACTTTGAAGACGTCCAGCATATTTTGCCAAGAGAAATAGCGACGCAATTTTCCAGTCGTAATGGAATGGAAGGTGACATCCAAACCTGACTTGAGGATTTCTTGGTGTTCGATACCACGTTTATCTCCGATATAGTGGACTTCCCAGCCATCTTCGATGAACTTGGGCATTAACAAAAGGTTGAGGGTCACGTGTCCAACCGTCCCCCCACCTGTAAAGACAATTTTTTTCATATTATTCCTTTAACTCCGCTACTGTGTCGATAAAGAGGTCGCCACGTACTTCAAAGTTAGCATACATATCCCAGCTGGCATTGGCTGGACTGAGAAGAACCACGTCTCCTTGAGTCGCAAGCTCGTAAGCCTTGCGGGTCGCATCTGCAATATCAGTCGCATCCACATAAGCCACACCAGCCTTATCCGCTGCCCGTTTGACACGTTCTGCAGACTGACCCAGGATGACCATCTTCTTGAGTCCAGTGATATCTGGAACCAGTTCGTCAAACTCATTACCACGGTCCAAACCACCTGCAATCAAAATGACCTTGCTGTTGTCAAATCCTGACAAGGCTTTTTGAGTAGCCAAGATATTGGTTGACTTGCTATCATTATAGAATTTGACACCCTTGATTTCATCCACAAATTGGAGACGGTGTTTGACACCACCAAAGGCTGAAAGAGTTTCCTTAATGATTTGGTTATCCACACCACGAAGCTTGGCTACAGCAATAGTCGCAAGGGCATTTTCCACATTGTGGCTACCTGGAACTCCGATTTCATTCACTGCCATGACAACTTCCCCACGGAAGTAGAGCTGACCATCTTCCAGATAAGCTCCATCAACCTTTTCCTGTGTTGAGAATGGTACAACGGTAGCTTGTGTTTTTCTTGCCAATTCTTTTGCCAAGTCTTGGTTAAAGTTCAAGACAAGGAAATCAGCTGCTGTCATCTTGTTCTGGATATTCCACTTGGCTGCTACATATTCCTCAAATGAGCCATGGTAGTCGATATGAGTTGGCATGAGGTTGGTAATAACCGCAATCTCAGGATGGAATTCTTGAACACCCATGAGTTGGAAAGAAGAAAGTTCCATGACCAGCGTGTCCTTGTCTGTCGCTGTTTGAGCAACCTGACTGGCAGGATAGCCGATATTTCCTGATAAGAGACCATGTTGCCCAGCAGCAGTCAAAACTTCTCCAATCATAGTCGTTGTGGTTGTTTTCCCGTTCGAACCAGTAATACCAACAATCGGTGCTTCTGAAATCAAATAAGCCAATTCCACCTCAGTCAAGACAGGAATTCCCTTGGCCAAAGCCTTTTCAATCATGGGATTGCTGTAGGGGATACCTGGATTTTTCACCATGAGGGCAAACTCTTCATCCAAGAGTTCCAAAGGATGACCACCTGTAATGACCTTGATTCCTTCTTCCAGCAAACTTTGCGCAGCTGGATTGTCCTCGAAAGGTTTCCCGTCATTTACCGTCACAATGGCACCTAGCTTGTCCAACAAACGAGCAGCAGACTCCCCAGACTTTGCCAAACCTAAAACAAGGACTTTCTTATTTTTAAATTGATCTATTACTTTCATGTCTCGAACTCCATTTCTACTCTTACTATTTTACCATTTTTATGGAAATAAAAAAGCCACAAAGTGTGTTTGTGACTCTTTCTTCTAACTGAATTTTATCATATCATCTATGTGATAAATCGGTAACTCGAATGACTTGGTCCACTTGTTCCCAAATCAGAGGATTGTGGGTCGCAATAATAATGGTCCGATTCGGATTTTTTAAAGATTCTAGGATAGAAAGTAATTCCTCAGAGTTTTTGGGGTCTAGTGAAGCGGTTGGTTCATCTGCAAGAATCAAAGGAGGATCCTTTAAAATTATCTTCGCTAGTGCAACACGTTGTGCTTCTCCTCCTGATAATTCAAAGATAGGTTGCTTTAAATCCAAATAAGAGAGGTTTACACGGTTTAGAGCTTGTTTCATCAAAGAGATTTTCTCTTTTTCTTTCAACTTTTTACCAACTAAACCCAGATTGAGATTCTCTTTGACGGTTTGGCTTTCAATTAAGCCAAAATCTTGAAATAAGTATCCCAAGTAATCTCTAAAGAAAACAGAAGGCTTGATGTCCTTAAGAGAAGTACCATCATAGATGATTTGTCCTTTATCATATGGCTCTAATCGTCCAATCATATTCAAGAGTGTTGTCTTACCGCAGCCACTTGTACCGATTAAGGCATAAATTTTCCCACCTTCAAAATGAAGATTGGTATCTGAAAATAGCTGACGGCTTCCAAATTTTTTAGATATATTCTTTAGTTCAATCATCCTATTTTCCTTTCATAATTGTCATAGAAACACGAGATTCTTTCTGCGCTTGATGGTAAAGCGTCAGAACTGCACTAGCTAGAAAGACGAATAAAGTGAGCAAGCCAATCACCAAGTCTCGACTGCTTAAAATAAAGAGACTAGCACCAAATACAAAACTGGCAAATTGGCTAACCATATACTGAGCATGTGTTTCAAAAAATCGTAAACCAGAAATTCGTTTAATCAAAATATCTCGGCGGAATTGCTCGAAATATAGAAGATTGACAGAATAAAAGAGTAACAAGGAACTAGCTATCCCCACAATAGCTCCTAAGATTAAAGTTGCTGTTTCAGTTTGCACTTCATTATAACGAGTTAGATAAACACTTCTTCCTTCTTTAAGATAGGATACTTGCTCATAAATTCCAGCTTTCTTTAAGAGTTCTAGCCCACTCTCATATCCTTTGATAAAAAGTTGTTTTCCAGCATTGATAGACCAAACATATTTTGAAATGAAACTATCACCTGTAGATGTTGGAGTAAATACAACTAAAATCGGATCGGTTAAGTACTGAATGGATACTGGGCTTTCACCGTTATTATAAACAAATCGCTTTTCTCCAGTTGGAAGATAGCTAACAATCGCTCTCATTTCATACTCTAAAGGAGCACTTGCCTCCTCACTTGATTGCCCGTAATAGTTCAAACTTTCTTCAAAAGCTTTCTTAAGTTCTGCTTCCTGTGAACGAAGAGATTCTGGTAGTAAGAGTCCAAATTCTCCTTTTTGAAGATGGACTAACTTCTGTTTGGTCTCAGCATCTACCACGACCTTTTCCTTGTCCAAATAACTTGGACTCACATAGAGAACATTAGCATCTGGACTATAGGTATCCAGTGTCTCTCCCTGTTCATTTTTTCCTTGTGGATTGGCAAAATGTAACAGATTATCCTTTACATAAAGAGCTTGTTCTTCTTCGATTGCTTCCTTGGCAAAGGCATACCACTTGCTCTGATTTTCTGTATCTTTTACTCTATCACCTAAGCCAAAAGAAATTTGATAATAGTCTGCTCTGTCCTGCCATGCTTGTTTTGAAATTTCAAGTTCTTTCAATCGTTGGTAAGACGTCAAACCTGTCTTAACAGCGTAGCCTACTGTAAAGACAGCAACCAACTGACACAATAGGGTTAAAGCCATCAAGCGTTTAAGAGGTAATCTTCCCTTAATAACGGGAACTAATGCTTTGTAACTCAAACTCATTAGATAAAGAAGCATTAGTAAAATTGAAATCGCCAATAAAAATAAAAGATAGAAGCTAATCCCAAAACCATAGGTGGCTAACAAGATAGGATAAAACAAACCTTGACTAAAAAGAACGACTCCCCCACCTAGGAAGGAAAGGAGGGCTGATAGAAGGAGCCATTTGATATCAGTAGATAAAGAATGCCCCATGATGGATAAGAGAGTCTGACCAGAAAAGAGTTTTATACCTGCTGCTCTCATTTCCTTAATCCGAGTGATAATCACTAAAGCAAAGAAAGATAAACCAAATATTGCTAAACTAATTAAAATAAGGGGAATTAGTAACATTCTAAAAGCAAGAGAATAGGGCGGTGTCTTTCGGTCAGGAATTGCTTTATAACCCAAATCTCCTAATTTATCGGCAAGCTTTTCTTTCGTCAAGGAGCCTGACAAAAGGAGATAACTATTTAGCGGATCACTACGTTCACGACTTTCTTGACTAGCTTCTTGGAATTCTTTTGGTAAAGTTCCCTGACCATAAGTTGCATAAGTAAAGTGAGTTGTCCCATCCTTACTCGGCTCTACAATTCTTCTAGCTATTAAACTCTGTTCTGAGTTTTCAAACTTCTCCAATTCCTGTTCAAATACCTCACGCGTCGGCTCTTGAGTATCTTTTTTGACACGAAGTAAAGAGACGGAATCATAGCTTGCATATAAATATTGTGGCGCACGTAAGACAATAATCCAAGCAAGGAAGAAGCTGAGAAAAAAAGTTGATAGTAATATGAATAGTTTCTTCATAGTAGTCTCCTTGTATAAGAGAATAACCCTATAGAAAAAGATTTTATCTTTTATAAATTCTTAGAATTATTTTCCTAGTTTAATCCATCACACCCTGAGCACCAAGACAACAATACTCTTCAAAAATCTCTTCAAACCACGTCAACGTCGCCTTGGATTATATATGTGACTGACTTCGTCAGTCTTATCTACAACCTCAAAGCAGTGCTTTGAGCAACCTGCGGCTAGTTTCCTAGTTTGCTCTTTGATTTTCATTGAGTATAAATTTAATCCTTTCTTATTTTGAAATCGGTTTCTTATACCGTAAATATATCACTTTCTATCTAATCTATCAACATATTTTACTAAAATATTATTAGTAATAGAATTTTAAAGTTTCCTTAGAAATAGATGTTGGGAAAGAATTTAAGTTCAGTTTTTCCCATTCATATTATCCAAGCAAAAGAGATGATGTTATAGTAAAAAACAATTCAAACTATTGTAAAATTCCTACCAAAAAAAGAGAGCCGAAACTCTCTTTTTTATCTTCTTTTACTTTTTTTGACTGGCATGAGTGTGATGTCTCTCACACTAAAGTAAGCTAGGATTAACATGGCTATTGCTAGGAATATTTCTGTTGGTAATTGAAAAATTTTCAGAAAAGATAGAGCCAACAAAACCAAAAGTGCCACTAAAATACATACCAT
This sequence comes from Streptococcus sp. 79, assembly GCF_013277425.1. NCBI lineage: Bacteria > Bacillati > Bacillota > Bacilli > Lactobacillales > Streptococcaceae > Streptococcus > Streptococcus sp. 79. Next base: position 2,855 of record NZ_VMMW01000042.1, on the reverse strand, counting down.
AGCGACGATATTGACTGTCCCTTTAATGCTTTCTGGTGTCGCAAATACATAGAGTAGGAGCAGTAAAATCCCTAGGACTAAATAGACCATCTTTCTCTCTTTCTAGCTCTTATTCAGCTGATTTTTTCTTCTTGTTAGCTTTCTCACGCTCTGCCTTGTTAAGGATTTGTTTACGCAAACGGATAGACTCAGGCGTTACTTCCATGTACTCATCGTCGTTCAAGAACTCAAGAGACTCTTCAAGTGTCAAGATACGAGGTGTCTTGATTACAGCTGTTTGGTCCTTAGTAGCTGAACGAACGTTGGTCATTTGTTTTGCCTTCGTGATGTTAACTGTCAAGTCATTTTCACGAGAGTTTTCACCGATGATCATTCCTTCGTAAACCTCAGTACCTGGGTTGACAAAGATCGTACCGCGTTCTTCGATAGACATGATTGAGTAAGTTGTAGCCTTACCAGCGTCGATAGAAACAAGGGCACCACGGTGACGACCACCAATTTCCCCTGGAATCAATGGCAAGTATTGGTCGAAGGTATGGTTCATGATACCGTAACCACGAGTCATTGACAAGAACTCAGTTGAGTAACCTATCAAACCACGCGCTGGAACAAGGAAGACCAAACGAGTTTGACCATTACCAGTTGAAATCATATCCAACATTTCACCCTTACGTTCAGAAAGGCTTTGGATAACAGACCCTTGGTATTCTTCTGGAGTGTCGATTTGAACACGTTCAAATGGCTCACATTTCACACCGTCGATTTCTTTGACGATAACCTCTGGACGAGATACTTGAAGTTCATATCCCTCACGACGCATTGTTTCGATAAGGATTGACAAGTGCAATTCTCCACGTCCTGAAACAGTCCATTTATCTGGTGAATCAGTTGGGTCAACACGAAGGGAAACGTCTGTTTGCAATTCTGCCTGCAAGCGTTCTTCCACCTTACGAGAAGTTACCCATTTACCTTCTTTACCAGCAAATGGTGAGTTGTTGACCAAGAAAGTCATTTGAAGAGTTGGCTCATCGATGTGTAGGATTGGAAGTGCTTCAACTGCATCTGTCGGAGTAATGGTTTCACCGACAAAGATGTCTTCCATACCTGAAACGGCAATCAAGTCACCTGCTTTAGCTTCTTGGATTTCACGACGTTCCAAGCCAAAGAAACCGAAGAGTTTTGTAACACGGAAGTTTTTAGTTGTGCCATCAAGTTTAGAAAGGGTAACTTGGTCCCCAACCTTAACAGTACCACGGAAGACACGACCGATACCGATACGTCCAACGAAGTCATTGTAGTCCAAAAGTGATACTTGGAACTGCAAAGGCTCATCTGAGTTGTCTACTGGAGCTGGGATATGGTCGATAATCGTGTCAAAGATTGGTGCCATAGTCGCTTCTTGGTCAGCTGGATCATCTGACAATGAAGAAGTTCCGTTGATCGCTGAAGCATACACCACTGGGAAGTCAAGCTGGTCATCATCTGCACCAAGCTCGATGAAAAGTTCCAAGACTTCGTCCACTACTTCAGCTGGACGAGCTGATGGTTTATCGATTTTGTTAACAACCACGATTGGCACAAGGTCTTGTTCCAAGGCTTTTTTCAATACGAAACGAGTCTGTGGCATTGTTCCTTCGTAGGCATCTACGACCAAGACAACACCGTCAACCATTTTCATGATACGCTCAACTTCTCCACCGAAGTCCGCGTGTCCTGGTGTGTCCATGATATTGATACGAGTTCCGTTGTAGGCAACGGCAGTATTTTTAGCAAGGATGGTAATTCCACGCTCTTTTTCGATATCGTTTGAGTCCATAGCACGCTCAGCCAATTCAGTACGTGCATCAAGCGTTTCTGATTGTTTCAATAATTCGTCAACGAGGGTTGTTTTACCGTGGTCAACGTGGGCGATAATCGCAATGTTACGGATATCTTCTCTTAATTTTGTCATGATTTCCTCTATAATATTCAAAATTTATTTTCTAACTGAACGATTATACCATAATTTCAAGTAAATAACATAATTCAAGCAAGTGTAAATGTTTTCACTCCGCTTTTCTTTTCACGTCAAGCCTTTTCAAAGCAAGCGACTTATGATAAGATAGGCACAGTATGCGTTTAGATAATTTATTAGCTCAAGAAAAAATCAGCCGAAAGGCCATGAAACAAGCCTTACTAAAAGGGGAGATTCTCGTCGATGGTTGCCCAGCTCGCTCCCTAGCTCAAAATATCGATACGGGACTACAAGAACTCCTTTTTCAGGACCGTATCATTCGAGGCTATGATCACACCTATCTCATGCTACATAAACCTGCTGGTGTCGTGACAGCCAACAAAGACAAGCAACTTCCAACTGTCATGGACCTGCTATCACCTGACATCCAGTCTGACAAGCTCTATGCCGTCGGCCGACTGGATCGAGATACGACGGGCCTCCTCCTCTTGACCGATAACGGCCCCTTGGGCTTTCAACTCCTTCATCCTCAGTATCATGTCGATAAGACCTACCAAGTTGAGGTCAATGGACTTCTAACACCTGCCCAAATACAAGCCTTTCAAAAGGGAATTGTCTTTTTAGATGGTACTGTCTGTAAACCTGCAAGACTAGAGATTCTATCTGCAAGTCCTTCTTTCAGCCAAGCCTCTATCACCATTTCAGAAGGAAAATTTCATCAAATCAAGAAAATGTTCCTCTCGGTTGGTGTTAAGGTGACTAGCCTCAAGAGAATCCAATTTGGGGACTTTACATTGAACCCAGATTTAGCAGAAGGTAACTACCTCCCTTTGAACCAAAAAGAGTTACAAATCATTAAAAACTATTTAGAGATGAGTCGATAAAGTCATAACCACCCGTG
>NZ_VMMW01000041.1:0-10353 GCF_013277425.1 Streptococcus sp. 79 | reverse complement strand
ACACGATTCCCAGAACCAATCTAGTTTGTCTTTACAATACAAAAGAATGAATGTTCATTTGACTAAATTTTTAGTCTTCTTTTTTCTTTCCAAGAGCAAGTCCGAGACCGCCTAGCAGACCAAGAAGTTCTAGAGATGCAAGAGTCGCATTTGATTCTGTTCCTGTATTTGGCAATACATTTTGAGAATCATTTGATTTAGCTCCGTTATCACTATCACTAGCATCTGTAGTATCTTCATGATTTTCATTCGGAGTAACTGCATCTGGAATTGGAGTTGTTGGTGCAGGTGTATCTTGATCAGAACCTCCATTAGTAGCAGGTGTGACTGGAGTTGCTGGAGTGACTTTACCTGGTGTTACCTTAGCTGGTGTTGTTATATTATTAGCAATGTGTTCTGTGATATGACCGTCCTTTGAGTCTACATCATAAGTGGTTGTAGTAACTGTTTTACCTTTAGCTCCTTCAATACGTTCATTAGGTGTGTCAACTTCTCGTTCACCATCTCTAACATATTCAACTTCAGGTTCAATCGGGGTTTCTACTACTTTGTCCTTGGCTGCGACTTTGACGACTGTATTCGTTGGTTCTTTCGTTTTCCCATAAGTTAGCACGGTTGTTGGAGTTATCTTACCTGTTTTTGGATTAACTTCATAGGTAGTGGTCTCAATCACATCACGACCTTCAGAATCTTTAGATTGTTCAACCTTAGTTTTAGCTCCTACTTTAACGATTGTCTTACCTGCTGGGGTGACGACTGGGGTGCCAACGTGTTCTGTGATATGACCGTCCTTTGAATCTACATCGTAAGTGGTTGTAGTAACTGTTTTACCTTTAGCTCCTTCAATACGTTCATTAGGTGTGTCAACTTCTCGTTCACCATCTCTAACATATTCAACTTCAGGTTCAATTGGTGTTTCTACTATTTTGTCCTTGGCTGCGACTTTGACTATTGTTGCTGTTGGATTTACTACTACTGGTTTTCCTACTGTTTCTGTAATAGCGCCTGTAGTAGAATCAACACTATATGTTGTTGTGATAGTACTTGAACCTGCTTGGCCTGCTTCTTCCACATTTGGTTGATTTTTGTCGCGTGTATCATCTTTCACATATTTCTTAGGTGATGAGATTTCTGTTTTTTCTACTTTGTCCTTGGCTGCGACTTTGACGACTGTATTCGTTGGTTCTTTCGTACGAACTGGTTTACCTTCACTTGCTGTAATCTTTCCAGTATTAGTGTCCACAGTGTAAGTTGTTGTGATAGTGTCTTCACCATCTTCACCTTTAACAGTAGTTGGGACTGTACCTTTTTCTTTCGTATCATCTTTTTCGTAAACTACTGGAGATGGTACTACCATCTTCTCAATCGTTAGTTCTTTCCTTGTCCCGTAAGTAGTTACTGTTGTAGAAGTTACCTTACCTGTTTTTGGATCAACTTCATAAGTTGTAGTGTTGATAACTTCACGACCTTGGTCATCCTTGCTACTCTCAACCTTAGTTTTAGCTCCAACCTTAACTATTGTTTTACCAGCTGGGGTGACCACTGGCTTACCAACCTGTTCTGTGACTGTTCCATTATTTGGATTAACGTCATACCTTGTAGTCGTTACAGATTTTCCTTTTGCTCCTTTTCTAGGCTTGTCTGGTGTACCAAAGTCACGAGTGTCATCTCTTTCATAAACCACTGTGGGCTCAATTGGCGTTTCTACTACTTGATCCTTAGCCGCGACTTTAACGATTGTTTCTGTTGGATTTACTATTACTGGATTTCCTTCATTTGGAGTAACTTCCCCATTGTCTGGATTTACTGTGTAAGTCGTGGTGGTTGTCTTACTTCCGTCTTTTCCTGGGACAGTAATATTGGCTTGGCCTTTTTCTCGACTAGCATCTTTTTCGTATTTTACTGGAGATGGGATTGTTTCTACGTCTACTTTATCCTTAGCTCCTACTTTTACAACTCTAGCTATTGGTAGAGTTACGACTTCTGATCCCCCTTTTGTTGGAGTTAGGGCTCCATTTACTGGATTTACGCTATAGGTTGTGGTGACTTTAGATTTTCCTGATCTCCCTAGAAATTGAACGGTATCAGTACCTTTTGGACTGTTTTCATCTTTTAAATAAACTGTTTTGGGTTCAACTGAATTATACTCAACTATATCCTTCGCGCCACCTTTATTGACTACTTCTTCCTTCTTAGTCGAAGTAAGGCTGCCAGTTTTTGAGTTTACTGTGTAGCTTGTTGTCTTCTTAACAACGTCGTCTCCTTTTTTAATGTATTCTACTTCATCCTTGGCTGCGACTTTGACAACTGTTTCTATTGCCGGTTGCTTAACTACTGGTTGTCCTACATGTTCAATCAGATCTCCAGTGTTAGGATTTACACTATAAGTTGTTGTTACTGTACTAGTACCTGAAGTACCAGTTGTTGTTACATTAGCTTCACCTTTAGCTCTTGTGGCATCTTTTTCATAACGTACACTTGGCTCAAGTTGGGTAACGACAACTGTAGATTTGGCTCCATCTTTCTTAAACACTTCATCAATTGTATTGTTAGTAATCTGTCCTGTATCGAGATCTTTCATACTCACAGTTATTGACTTAATGATGTCATCTCCGCGTTTACTATATACAACAGTTTCTCCAACTTTTTCTACAGATTTAACTGTTGCAATGTTTTTATCTTGATAACCTGTCCCATCTAAGGAAATTCGTTTCCCAGATATAAACTCTGATCGTCTATTAATCATATCAGCTTCAAAATAAGAACGTGAACTGTGACCTCCACTGGTTCGTCCAACATTTATAACAACATCACTATCATTGCTGACGCCTTTTCTTATCGCCAAATCATTATCAACAATATAATGAGTCATTTTACCAGACTTGGCTATTTTTTTGCTATCTAAACCTTTTTGCCAAAATTCACGACTGGAAAGCAAATTGGTCACAACTTTTGGAGCATTAAAGGTTGTGCCTTTTTTTAATACATTATTATAAACGTTTCTATAAACCAACTGTTCTTTAGGAGACATGACTCTGCTGTCAGAATATGCCAACTGATAAGCTTCAACCATTGCCCGTTGTACTAAATATCCTCCTAAAGAATGACCTGTCAAATAAAGATTAGTAATACTCTTATCTTTAGCTAGTTCATGCATAATATTTTCTGCATCTATCCCTTGTTGAGGATTGCTTCCTAATCCAAGTGTTATATCAGCTCCTATATCTTTCGCATCACTTGTTCCACGAAAGGCTAATACTTGTGCAGTTCCATTTGGTAAATATAAGAAATCACTCTTCGTTTCATACAAGACAGCATCTAGTCCACTGGAGGTATGGTAACTTTTCTTCCTTTCCCAATAAGGCCCCAATTCCTTATTCATCATCATATACTCATAACGTGGTTTACTGTCACCATTCTTTTTATATAACTCTGACTCTGTTAAGGGTCTCTTATGATCCAGCACTCTATCAATATAATTATCATCACGGTAGGATAATTCCATGAACATAATCATATCGCGCTCACTTACATTCCATTTTAATTTTTCATCTGGCTTTTCTTTACTGTCAATAATACCATCACCATCAGTATCTTCTAATAAGGGATGACTATTATAACCTACATACTTTTTCCCACCTTTTTCATAAATATAAAGTTCTTCTTTATCCTTCAAGTAATCATCATCTGTATAGGCTTCTGGACTTAACTTAGAGCCGTTTAACAATAAACTATCAAGCTTATTACCTTCTGAACCGATTACTCCTGCTTTTATTTGCTTAGCATACTCATCAGTTAATTCATACTTTTTAACCTCGGAAGGATTTGATGCTGCTCTCACCGCTGGAGTGCTTGATCTGTCTTCACCCGCCACGAAATCCCTTGTGGTCAAGCTATTATTTTCCTTATTCCCAGATCTGACGGGTTCTGTAGTCCTTGTAGATCCTATTGGAACATCTCTGGTATCTAACTCAGAAGAAGGATTATTTTGATTATCTAGTATAGGTTGAACTTCTTCTCTTTTATCCACAGAAGATGGAGAATTTTCCGTAGAAGCAAGTACTCCCTGGGATGGTGTAAACAAAGCAATGCCTATTAATACAGAAGCCACTCCAACAGAAAACTTTCGAATCGAAAAACATTGACGTTTATTAAAAATATCTTTCATTTTACCAACTTTCTTTCTAGCTATTTTTTACAAAATAGAGAGTTCTACTATTTTCCCTTGACAAAATACTAAACCCTTTCTTGACTAAAATTTTAGAACTTTTCCTCTGCTTGATTATAAACTACCACATTGATTTCTAATCATAAAAAAATGAATTGCTTAATATTAATAAAATATCAGTACAATATAAAAAATGTAAATATTTCACTTTCAACACTGCCATTATACCATAATACTCAATGAAAATCAAAAAACGCATAATATCAGGCCTTGAAAAACCTTGATACTATGCGTTTGATTATGGGAAGATCTACTTCATTTTCTCCTAGAATTGAGTTTTTGCCCAGTCTCATCAAATCTAGATTTTTTCTTCTTTGATATCAATCACAATCTCTTCTGATTCATCAAGAATTTCGGCCTTTTCTTGCCATTGCTCTTTGAGATTATTGAATCGATATTTTGATACTTCTGTCGCTTGACGAGCACATGATTTGGCTTGAGCAAGGACGCTGTCCACAGTGATTTCACCCGACTCAACCTGTTCTTTGGTTTTAAGAACAAAATCTGTAGCCTGCTCCTTGACTTCTGTCAGTTTTTCACAGACCTGCTCCTTGGCATACTCTGGATTTTCTCTCAAATCATCCAGAAAATCTTGAGCCTGACTGCAAACTTGTTTGCCCTTGTCGCTTGTTAAAAACAAGGCAAGAGCTGCACCTGAAACGGTTCCTAAAAGGATTGAGGATAATTTACCCATAAGGATTCTCCTTTTTTATTTTTTTAAAAATTTACTTGCAAGACGAAGAGCTGATAAACTTGCCCCAGTCTTGAGTGTTTTTGAACCAGCTGATGAAGCTTTCTTGCTCAAGACACGCGCATGGTCATTGAGGTCTGAAACAGATAGAGATAAATCTGCAACAGCACTAAAGAGTGGATCAATCGTTGCCACCTTGACATTAATATCATCTGCCAAGACATTGATCTTAGACAGCAATTCATTGGTATGATGCAAGGTCACATCCACATCTGAAGTCAAGGTTTTAATCGTCTTCTCTGTTTCATCGATAACACGGCCAAGCTTTTGTACAGTAATGATTAGATACACTAAAAATACAATCAAAGCAAGGGCAACAAAAATATATGCAACTTCTAACATTTAGTTTTCCTCCTCTGTAACATAGTAAGGGGCCTTCTTTCGATTTTGATATAGAATGATAAAAATACCCAGTCCGATAAGGACAACTGATAGCCATTGAGACACTCGAAGGCCAAAGAACATGAGACTATCTGTTCGCATGCCTTCGATGACCATACGACCGAAACCATACCAAATCAAGTAAAAGGCCGTGATATGACCTCGTCTGAGACTTTTCCATTTTCGTCTAAAAATCAGAATCAAGGCAAATCCAAGTAGATTCCATAGGGACTCATAAAGAAAGGTCGGCTGACGGTAGCTCCCCTCAATATACATCTGGTCACGAATAAAGACAGGTAGATAATCCAAATTATCCACTGCTGCACCATAAGCTTCTTGGTTAAAGAAATTGCCCCAGCGACCCAAACTTTGGGCAATCATGACGCTAGGCGCCGCAATATCTAGAAAATCCCAAGTGTTAATGAGTTTACGATCAGCAAAGATATAGAGTACAAGTGCCCCAGTTATCAAACCACCGTAAATGGCCAAACCACCATTCCAAATGGCAAAAATCTCTCCCAAATTCTGACTATAATAATCAAAACGGAAAATGACATAGTAGAGACGAGCTCCTAAAATAGCCAAGGGAAAGGCTATCAAGATAAAATCTAAAATATCGTCTGGTATGATCTTCTTTCTAGGCGCTTCTTTCATGGTCAAATAAACCGCAAGAATCAAACCTGTAACAATACACAAGGCATACCAACGAATGGCTAGAGGGCCTAGTTGAATAGCAATTGGATCAAGCATTAGGCACCTCATTTCGAGCGATGAGACTTGTCAGTCGTTCTTCGAACAAACGGGTCGCATCAAAGCCCATTTCCTTGGCACGATAATTCATGGCAGCTGCCTCAATCACGACAGAAATATTACGACCTGTTTTAACTGGAATGCGGATACGAGGAATGGCTACGCCAGAAATTTCTATTTCCTCTGCATTGTTTCCAAGACGATCAAAAGTCTTATGTGTATCATAGTTTTCCAAATAGACAGCAAGTTGAACCTGTGAAGAATCCTTGACGGCACTGGCACCGTAGAGGCTCATGACATCGATAATCCCAACCCCACGAATTTCAATCAGGTGTCTCAAGATTTCAGCCGGTTCACCCCAAAGAGTAATCTCATCCTTGGCAAAGATATCGACCCGGTCATCAGCTACCAAGCGGTGACCACGTTTGACAAGTTCCAGACCTGTCTCACTCTTACCAATTCCACTATCTCCCTGAATCAAGACGCCCATCCCATAGATATCCATCAAAACCCCATGAACACTGGTACGTTCTGCCAAACGAGAATCCAGATAGCTAGATAACTCTCCAGATAAACGACTTGTCGCTGTACGGCTGGTTAAAATAGCAATCTTACATTCTCTGGCTGCTTTTAACATCTCCTCTGGAACCACCAAACCACGGGCAACAATGACCGCTGGTGTCTCAGGTAGAAACATTTTTTTCAAAACTTCATAACGGCTGTTGGAAGGCATGCTGATCAGATAAGACCACTCCTTCATCCCCAAAAGTTGAATCCGCTCTGGCGTGTAGTAGTCAAAATAACCTGTCATTTCAAGACCAGGTCGCGTAATATCTGCTGTATTGATTTCCTTTTCAAGCAATTCTGGTTCGCCATAGACAATGTCTAGTCTAAGCTTTTCAATCACTTCTTTTACTAAAACCGACATCATTTCCTCCTTCAATCGAGTTCTTCTCTCTATTATATCAAATTGTAGGAGGAAGTTTCAGATTTTTGCAGGCTTTGGAGTATTTATTTATACTCAATGAAAATCAAAGAGCAAACTAGGAAACTAGCCACAGGCTGCTCAAAACACCGTTTTGAGGTTGTAGATGGAACTGACGAAGTCAGCTCAAAGCACTGCTTTGAGGTTGTAGATGAAACTGACGAAGTCAGTAACCATATCTACGGCAAGGAGACGTTGACGTGGTTTGAAGAGATTTTCGAAGAGTATTAAAAGAAAAAGGACTAGATTTCTCCAGCCTTTCATTTCAAATTAGAATTTTTTACGTTTACGAGCTGCTTCTGATTTACGTTTACGTTTTACAGAAGGTTTTTCATAGAATTCACGTTTGCGTGTTTCTTGAAGAGTACCAGCTTTAGTAACCGCACGTTTGAAACGACGAAGTGCGTCGTCAAGAGATTCATTCTTACGTACTACTGTTTTAGACATTTTTTTCACTCCCTTCAAGTTCAATATCTATTTTATTCTACACGTAAAAGGAATAATTGTCAAGCAAAAATGCGGTTTAATTTTGATTTTTTCTTACATTTATACAAGAGTTGAAAGCGTTCAATAGAACATTGCTTTTTATTTTTCAAGTAAGCTAAGCGCTTCAGCATCCGCAATAATGGTCACATCAGGGTGATTTTGGAGACTACTTGCAGGTAGATTCTCAGTCACTGGGCCAGACACTGTTCCGGCAATGGCTTCTGCTTTCGACTCACCGTAGGCAAAGAGAAGGATTGACTTGGCATCCAAGATGTTCTTAATCCCCATTGAAATAGCTTGGGTTGGGACGTCTTCAATCTTGTCAAAAAAGCGCGCATTGGCTTCAATAGTAGACTGGTCAAGTTCTACTAGATGCGTTTGACTGTCAAATGGAGTACCAGGCTCATTAAAGCCGATATGCCCATTGCGACCGATTCCCAAGATTTGCAGGTCAACTGGATGGTCAGCCAAAATTTGGTTGTAGCGTTCAACTTCAGCTTCAGCATGATCCTTAACACCACGAGGCAAGAAACTTTCTTTAAATGGTTTTTGGTTGAACAAGTTTTCTTGCATGAAGTGACGGTAAGACTGTGGATTGTCGCCATCAAGGCCTACATACTCATCAAGGTTGACACTGGTTAGATTTGAAAAATCGAGGTCACTTTCAACAATTTCCTTATAAAATTCAAGTGGACTACTTCCTGTCGCAAGCCCTAAGGTTTGAGCGCCATTGGCTAATTTTTCCTTCAAAATCTCAAAAGCAACTTTTCCACCTTCGATTTGGTTTTCAACTTTAATAACTTTCATCTTTTCATCCTCCATTTCTATCTATTTTTATTATATGGTATAGACCAATTTTTGTCAAGTGAAAACGATTTAATTTCTAAAAAAAGAGCGTCTATACTTGAAACATGTTATAATGGATAGGATTAGAACTTAGAAAGAATGAACAGATATATGAATACAGCTGATTTTGACTTCCACTTACCTGAGGAATTGATTGCCCAAACACCCCTTGAAAAACGAGATGCCTCTAAACTCCTCATCGTCAACCGTGAGACAGGAAAAATGCAGGACAAACACTTCCACTCCATTATTGATATGCTGGAACCTGGTGATGCCCTCGTTATGAACGACACCCGCGTTCTCCCTGCCCGCCTCTATGGTCAAAAGGAAGAAACTGGAGGCCATGTGGAACTTCTCCTGCTCAAAAATACTGCTGGAGATGAGTGGGAAGTTCTGGCTAAACCTGCCAAACGCCTCAAGGTCGGTACTCGTATCAGCTTTGGTGATGGTCGCCTCAGCGCTGTCATTACAGAAGAATTGACCCACGGAGGCCGCATTGTCCGCTTCGAATACCACGGAATTTTCCTAGAAGTTTTGGAAAGTCTGGGTGAAATGCCGCTGCCACCTTATATCCACGAAAAACTGGATGACCGTGAACGCTATCAAACAGTTTACGCCAAGGAAAGCGGCTCAGCTGCTGCACCAACTGCTGGACTTCACTTCACCAAAGAACTGCTAGCAGAAATCCAAGCTAAGGGTGTTCATCTAGTCTATCTGACTCTTCATGTCGGACTCGGAACCTTTAGACCCGTTTCTGTGGACAATCTAGACGAACACGAAATGCACTCAGAGTTCTATCAACTTTCTGAGGAAGCAGCTGCAACTCTCCGCTCTGTTAAGGAAAATGGTGGTCGTGTCATCGCTGTCGGAACCACTTCTATCCGCACCTTGGAAACTATTGGTTCCAAGTTTGAGGGGCAAATCCAAGCAGATTCTGGTTGGACCAATATCTTTATCAAACCTGGGTATGAGTGGAAGGTCGTGGATGCCTTCTCAACCAACTTCCACCTGCCAAAATCAACTCTGGTCATGTTGGTTTCTGCCTTTGCAGGCCGTGAATTAGTCTTAGATGCCTACCACCATGCCATCCAAGAACACTACCGCTTCTTCAGTTTTGGTGACGCCATGTTTATTTATTGAGAAAGAATTTCTCTAAATCTTCTAATACCAATAAATCGCTAAGATATTATTTCAAAGAACATCTACAATTGAAACTCTAGCTAACTGTAGAAGACGCCTAGTACATTAAAATTAAAATGTTTCTCCCTAGCTGCGAAAATATTGCCATAGATTGCGTTGACTCTCCAAATCGATTCATCTATATTTTATTTCAGCTTCCTATATTTTCTTCGCTGTTTGTAAATCAAAATACAAGATACATGAGTAGCACCATATTTGTTACTCTTATCTGTCCTCTCAAGAGACTATTATGAGTGGTTTCAGAATCATTCACTACTTTGACCCTGACTCTCCTTAGTCTCAAAATCAAAGACTTATGGCTCTATAATATTTGTAGTGGGTAAATCCCCTATGGATATTATGGAGCCTATTTTGTGTAGAAAAAAAGTCCCATATGACCTATAATGAAAAGCGACAAAACAACTCATTAGAAAGAATCATACGGAACAATTACATTTTATCACAAAACTACTCGATATCAAAGACCCTAATATCCAGATTCTAGACATCATCAATAAGGATACACACAAGGAAATCATCGCCAAACTGGACTACGACGCCCCATCTTGCCCTGAGTGCGTAAGTCAAATGAAGAAATATGACTTTCAAAAACCGTCGAAAATTCCTTACCTCGAAACGACTGGTATGCCTACTAGAATTCTCCTTAGAAAGCGTCGATTCAAGTGCTATCACTGTTCAAAAATGATGGTCGCTGAAACTTCTATCGTCAAGAAAAATCACCAAATT